>JARGFU010000017.1 GCA_029210625.1 Deltaproteobacteria bacterium
ATGGGCTCGAGGCGAGGGCCGCTGGCAAGACACTCCAGGCGACTGGCGCTTTGCGCCGTCTCGACCCGACACAAGCACGGCGCGGGAAGTCCACCGGCCCGAGCTCCAGGTGGAAACGCGGCGCTACTTCTTGGGTTTGCCCGAGCGCAGGAGCACCAGGAGCAGGGCCAGTCGGCCGGTGGCCTTCACCGAGTGGGGCAGGTGGGCGGGCATCCGGGTGTAGAAGCCCGGCCCGACCGGGTGCTTCTCGCCGGCCAGATCGATCTCGCCCTCACCCTCGAGGACGTGGAGGAGGGCGGGGACGGCGGCGGTGTGCTCGGTGAGCTCCTGCCCGGCGTCGAAGCCGAAGAGCACGACCCGGGCGTCGTCGCCGGCGTAGAGGGTCTTGCTGACGATGCCGCCCTCGGAGAAGTCCAGGGCCGCGTTGACGTCGAAGACCGTTGCCTCGCCTTCCCAGCTCTTGCTCATGACGGTTCACTCTCGATCCGGGCGAGCTCGCCCTCGGTGGTGGGGGGGGGATCGAGGCTCGGCATGATGCCCAGCCTCTCGGCGAGGGCAGCGTGCGCCTCGCGCCAGCGTCGCGCCACCTCGTCCTCGTCCAGCATCCGCGAGCCGAACGCCTCGGCCAGAGCGCAGACCAGGTTCTGGGCCTCGAAGACCTCGGGGGCCAGGCCCACGGTCTCGCAGAGGGCCAGCACTCCGTCGAGGGCGAGGAGGTGCTCGGGATCGCCGGGCCTCGCCCGCAGGTCCGTGAGCGCGGCGTCCACCGCCAGGCGAGCCTCGGGCGCCAGGCGGTCGGTGTCGAGGCCGAGGTCCAGGGCAGCGGCGGCCTTCGCGGCCTCCTCCCCGGCGGCCGTGTCCGGCGGGCTGTGCGAGAGGGCGTGGGCGAGATCGGCCTCGAGCACCCAGCGTGCCGCCGCCTGCAGGGGCACCGGCAGGGGCACCTCCAGCCCGTGGAGGTAGCGCAGCAGGCCCGCGTGGCTGCGGTAGAGCTGCCGCAGCGCCATCGAGGCCTCGCGCAGGGGGTTCTCCAGCACCCGGCCGAGGACCCTCCGCCGCTCGTCCCGGAAGAGGGAGCCCAGGGAGTGGTGGGTGCCGCCGAGGTGGGCGTCGAAGAGGCGCACCACCCCCGGCAGGTCGCCCTGCTCGAAGGCCTCGACCAGCGCGACCTCGAAGGCGCGCCAGGCGCCGTCGTCGAGGCGGTCGTGCACCGAGGCCGAGAGGTTGTGGTCGCCGAAGTGGATCACGCCGAAGTCGACCTGCCGCTCGCGCAGGGTGACCGTCGAGCGCACCTTCAGGCGGCCGTAGAAGAGGGTGGCCTCGCCCAGGGTGCGGCGGTGGGCCGCCTCCGCCTCGACCGCGTAGCCGTAGACCTGCGCCGGGGGCTCCCCGGTGGCGAAGAGGGTGCTGACCGACCAGTGGGCGGCGACGTCGGCCAGGCGCACCCGCGAGGGGAGCACCCGGTGCTGGTAGATCGACGCCATCGAGCCGACCCCCGGCCGGTTGCTGCGCCCCTCCTGCAGGCGGGAGAGGAAGGCCGGCTCCAGGGTGGGGCCGAGGACCTCCTCGGCCATCTGCAGCACCCGGCTGGCGTAGCGCAGCACCTGCCGCGTCTCGATGCCCGAGGGGTCGTCGAAGAACCAGCCGCAGCTCGTGAACATCAGCATGGCGTGGCGCTGCAGCTCCATCAGGCAGGCCACGTCCGAGGCCTGCTGCGGGCCGAGGCGGGTGGAGGCGTGCTCCTCGAGGAAGGCCCGGAAGGTCTCGGGGCGCCGGTCGAGGACGACGTCGATCCAGCCGTCGCGGGCGGCCCAGGGGTCCTTCAGCAGCCGGACGGCCACCGGCTCGAAGCGGCGGGCGACCTCGTCGCGCAGCCAGTCGAGGGAGGTGCGCAGGGGCGCCCGCCAGGCCTGGTTCCAGCTCGGATCGCCGCCGGTGTGACAGCCGCAGTCCGCGCGCCAGCGCTCGATGCCGTGGGCGCAGGACCAGGAGGTCTCCTCGCGCAGCTCGACCTCCCAGGTCGGCGGGTTGGCGGCGAGGAAGGCGGCGTAGTTCGTCAGCTCGACGTCGGGGGCCGCCTCGAGGTGCTCGAGGGCCGAGGCCAGGGCCATGTCCCCGAAGCGGTGGTGGTGGCCGTAGCTCTCGCCGTCGGTGGCGATGTGCTCCAGCGGCGCGTCGGCCGGCAGGTGCCGGGCCACCTCGATGAGGCGCGTCGCGAACTTGCGGCCGTCGTCGAGGAGGCCCTCGAAGGCCACCGCCCGGGAGGTGGGGCCGTCGTAGAAGAAGAGGGCGATCGACGCGCCGGAGGGGAGCTTGCAGAGGTAGGGCCGCCCGATGGGGAGGGTGTCGGCGCTCACCTCCAGCCACTCGCTCTTGCCCACCGGCCGGATCCGGGCGGCCTGGTGCGGGGCGAGGACGGTGAACTTCAGTCCTTCCGCGGCCAGGGCCTCGAGGCTGGGGGTGTCGGCGGCGGTCTCCGGCAGCCACATCCCCTCCGCCTCCCGGCCGAAGCGCCTGCGGAAGTCGGCCAGGCCCCAGCGCACCTGGGTGAGGCGGTCGCGCCGGTTGGCCAGGGGCATGATGAGGTGGTTGTAGGCCTGCGCCATGGCGCTGCCGTGCCCGCCGAAGCGCGCGCGGGAGGCAGCGTCGGCGGCGATGATCCGGTCGTGGTCCTCGGGCCGGGCGCGCTGCATCCACGAGAGGAGCGTGGGGCCGAGGTTGAAGGAGAGGCGCCGGTAGTTGTCCTGGATCGCCCGGATCTTCCCCTCGCCGTCGAGGAGCCGCGCCGAGGCGTTGGCCCGGTAGCACTCGCTGTGGATGCGCTCGTTCCAGTCGTGGAAGGGCTCGGCCGAGTCCTCGATCTCCACCGCCTCCAGCCAGGGGTTCTCGCGGGGCGGCTGGTAGAAGTGACCGTGGATGCAGACGTAGCGGCTCATTCGTGCACGAGGAAGAGCGCCCCGAGGGGGGGCAGGGAGAGGGTGAGCGAGGCGGGCCAGCCGTGGTGCTCCATCGCCGTGGCCTCGACCCCGCCGAGGTTGCCCACGCCGCTGCCCCCGTAGATCGGGGCGTCGGTGTTGAGGGCCTCGCGCCAGCGGCCCGCCTCGGGGACGCCGAGGCGGTAGCCCTCGCGGATCATCGGCGTGGCGTTGAGCACGACGAGCACCGTGGGGTCGCCCTCGTCGCCGTGCCGCATCCAGGCGTAGACGCTCTGGTCGGCGTCGCCCGCCTCGATCCAGGTGAAGCCCCGCGCGTCGCAGTCGTGGCGGTGCATGGCCGGCTGCTCACGGTAGAGGGTGTTGAGATCGCCGACGAGGCGAACCAGCCCCGCGTGATCCGGATCGTCGAGCAGCTCCCACTGCAGCTGGCCCTCGTGATCCCACTCCCTCGGCTGCCCGAGCTCGCCCCCCATGAAGAGGAGCTTCTTGCCGGGCTGCCCCCACTGGTTGGCGAAGAGGAGGCGCAGGTTCGCGCGCTTCTGCCAGGCGTCGCCGGGCATCTTGCCCAGCAGCGAGCCCTTCCCGTGCACGACCTCGTCGTGGGAGAGGGGCAGGGCGAAGTTCTCGGAGAAGGCGTAGAGCCCCCGGAAGGTGAGCTGGTGGTGATGCCAGCGCCGGTGGATCGGATCCTCCCGGAAGTACTTCAGGGTGTCGTGCATCCAGCCCATGTCCCACTTGAAGCCGAAGCCGACCCCGCCCAGGTAGGTGGGGCGGGAGACCCCCGGCCAGGCCGTGGACTCCTCGGCCCAGGTCTGCACCCCCGGGTGCTCGGAGAAGATCACCTCGTTCATCCGGCGCAGGAAGGAGAGGGCCTCGAGGTTCTCCCGGCCGCCGTGGGCGTTGGGGATCCACTCGCCCTCCTTGCGGGAGTAGTCGAGGTAGAGCATCGAGGCGACCGCGTCGACCCGCAGTCCGTCGGCGTGGAAGCGGTCGAGCCAGAAGAGCGCCGAGGAGAGGAGGAAGCTCTTCACCTCGTTGCGGCCGTAGTTGAAGATCAGGGTGTCCCAGTCGGGGTGGTAGCCCAGCCGGGGATCGGCGTGCTCGTAGAGGTGGGTGCCGTCGAAGCGGGCCAGCGCGTGCTCGTCGTTCGGGAAGTGCGCGGGCACCCAGTCGAGGATCACGCCGTAGCCGGCCTGGTGCAGCTCGTCGATCAGGAACATCAGATCCTGCGGCGTGCCGTAGCGGGCGCTGGCGGCGAAGTAGCCGGTGACCTGGTAGCCCCAGGAGCCGTAGTAGGGGTGCTCCATCACCGGCAGCAGCTCGACGTGGGTGAAGCTCGTGCGTCCGAGGTGCTCGATCAGCCGGGGCGCGAGCTCGCGGTAGGAGAGCCAGCTGCCGTCCTCGGCGCGCATCCACGAGCCCAGGTGCATCTCGTAGATCGAGATGGGGGCGTCGAGGGTGTTCTTCGCGGCGCGGCGGGCGAGGTAGGCCCCGTCTCGCCAGGCGTAGCCGTCGAGGTCCCAGACCACGCTGGCCGAGCGGGGGGGCTCCTCACAGTAGAAGGCGAGGGGGTCGGCCTTCTCCCGCACCTCGCCGCCGTGGCGGGAGCGCAGGTGGTACTTGTAGAGGGCGCCGCTGGCGACGCCGAGGACGGTGCCCTCCCAGCAGCCGGACTGGCCGCGGGGCGAAAGCGGCGTCGCGTCGGCGTCCCAGCCGTTGAAGTCGCCGACCACGCTGACGTACTCGGCGTCCGGCGCCCAGACCGCGAAGCGGGTCCCCTTGCCGCCCCCGAGGGGGTGGGCCCCGAGGCGGCGGTAGAGGCGGTGGTGGTTGCCCTCGCCGAGGAGGTAGAGGTCGTCCTCGGTGAGGCGCCCGGCCTCCTGGCTCTCGCTGCGGCTCATCCCGGCCCGAGGATGCCTGGCCCGATCGATGCGGTCGAGGGCGTGGGCGATCTTCTCGTCCTCGAGGATCCCGCGCAGATCCCGCGCCGCACGCCGCTGCCAGTTGGGCCGCTCGAGGTGGGTGCCCGGTACGTTCTGGGGCTCGGTCTCCCCCCAGAGGTCCTCGAGGTTCACCAGGAGCAGGTCGGCCTCCGAGGCGGCGAGGTGCTCGTAGGCCGCGCAGGCCAGGTCCTCGTCGTCGCCGCCGCCCCGGATCAAGCGGCGGTCGCGCAGGAAGCGATCGAGGGCGCGCAGCTGCAGCTTGCGGCCGGCCTGCCACTCCTCGGCCTGCTCGGCGTCGAGGAGCCCGAGCTCCTCCTGGATCGCGATGTCGCTGCCCGCGGCGAAGCCGGCGAAGGTCGGCGCGTCGTGGGTGTTGAGGCAGGCCAGGTCCCCGGCGGGCGGATCGGGGATCGCGGCGCGCCGGTCGGAGGAGATGCCGAACTGCCCGACCCACATCCCCTGCACGTCGTGGTGGGCGAGGGCCTCCTCGACCTCCCTGGGCACGGTGCCGAGGTTCTCGCCGATGATCCGCGCGCCGTACTGCCGGGAGGCCAGCACGGTCAGGGGGAAGAGCTCCTCGCGCGGGTAGCGCAGGTAGAGCCCCTCGGTGGCGGCGAAGCCGTGGGGCACGAGGTAGAGGCGGTGCAGCCCCATCACGTGGTCGAGGCGCAGCACCTTGCAGACCCGCAGGTGGGCGACGAGGCACTGCCAGTAGTAGGCGTGGCCGGTGGCGGAGGAGGCGGCCGGCGAGAGGGGCGGGAAGCCCCAGTCCTGGCCGCCGGTGAAGAAGGGGTCCGGCGGCGCGCCGGCGCTCATGCCGGAGAGGAAGAGCTCGCGCTCGCGGTAGACGTCGTAGCCGTCGGGGTGCACGCCGATGGGCAGGTCGAGGTAGAGCCCCATCCCGTCGGCGGCGAGCTCGGCCGAGATGCGATCGAGCTGCTGGCGGACGGCGTACTGGGCGAAGAGGTGGGTGCGCACCCGCTTCGGGTCGACCTCGCCCAGGTCGATGGTGCCCGAGCGCAGGGGCTCCGGCCAGACCGGGAAGCCCTCGCCCCGCGCCTCGGTGAGGGCCCGGAAGCGGGCGTAGTCCACGACCTCGGGGTGCTTCGCGGCGAAGTCCTCGAAGGCCTCCAGCCGGCTGGAGGGCCCCTCCTCCAGGCTGGCGGCCAGGCGGGAGAGCACCTTGCGCTTGAGCTTCCACACCGCCCGGTGATCGGCGCGGTTGCCCTCGCCCAGCTGACGCAGGGTCTTCTGGGCGTCGGGCGAGGCGAGGAGCTCCCGGGCCGCGGGCGCGGTGGCCATCTCGGGGAGGGCGGCCAGGTCGAGGTAGAGGGGGGAGAAGAAGCGCCGGGAGATGGGGGCGTAGGGGCTCGGCTCGTAGGGCGCGTCGAGGAAGGTGTCGAGGAGGGGGAGGGTCCCGAGGAGGGAGGCGCCGTGCCGGCCGAGGTGGCGGGCCAGGGCCTGCAGATCCGTGAGATCGCCCATCGCCGGAGAGCGCTGGGAGTGCAGGCTGTAGAGGGGCAGGAAGCCGCCCCAGCTGCGCGGCGAGACTCCGCCGTCGCTGGCGCGGCGCGGCGCGACGATCAGGGTCGAGCTCACCGAGCCCTCGCCGAGGTCGGCGTGGAGGCGGTGGCGGCCGGCCGGGAGGTCGGCGGGGAGCGACGCCCGGGCGCCGGCCTCGCCGTGCTCGAGGGGGAGCTTCAGCTCCCGGCGCTCGCCCGAGTCGAGCTCGAGCGTGAGCTTCAGCCACTTGCGCCGCCGCGAGGCCGCCACCGCGATCGCGCCGGGCGCGCCCTCCTCCACCGAGAGGGTGGGGCGCAGCGCCCGGGCGGCGCCCCCCGCCCGGTGGGCCGCCAGGGCCTCGTGGGCATCGGCGGGGTCGTCGACGTCGTGGCCGAGGGCGCGCAGGAGCGCGCAGATGGCCTCCGGGCTCGCCTCCCGGCGCACGCCGGTGACGTCGTGGTAGGCGGTCTCGATGCCCGCCGCCTGGGCGAGGGCGTGGAGGGTCTCGATCTCGCTGCGGCTCACGGCGCGCACTCTATACTCATTCGTCCCCCGGGGAAGGCCCGGGTAGCCCTCAGGCCAGGGCTGCCTCCAGGGCGCGGCCGGCCTCGCGCACCGAGGCCTCGAGGTCGATGGCGCCCGGCTCGAAGTAGGCCTGGGTCACGATGCCGATGACCTGCCCCACCAGGAGGGTGGCCAGGGCCTTGCGGCGCCGCTCCGAGAGCCGGGGGGCGAGCTCGGCCAGGAGCCGCTCGGAGCGCTGGCGGTAGCCCGCGTAGAGGAGGGCGTTGATCTCCCGCGCGGCCGGATCGTGCTGCAGCCGGCTCCAGAAGGCGAAGAGGATCGCGCAGGCCGCGCCCTCGGAGAGGAAGCCGTCGACCATCGCGCGCACGGCCGCGCCGAGGCGGCCCCGGCCCCGGGCGCTCTCCTTCACCTTCCGGTCGGCGTTCCGGTCGATCCGCTCGACGGCCCGCTCGAGGAGGGCGAAGACGATCTCGTCCTTGCCGGCGAAGTGGTAGGTGATCACGCCGCGGGTGTAGGTGAGGCGGCCCTCCAGGGCGGCGACGGTGAGGCCCTCGAGGCCCCCGGCGACGACCAGCCCCTCGGCCGCGTCGAGGATTTCCTCCCGGCGCAGCTCACGCACCGAGCCCGGCCGCGGCGGGGTGGAGCCGAGCTCAAGCAACCTTCTGCTCCTCGAGGTCGGCGGGCCGGTGGTGGGCGGGCCAGGTCTCCGGGGCGTCGCAGGGGAGCAGCTCGATCGGCTTGCCCTGCTGCTTGAGCAGCTCGCGGGTCCGCAGCCGCAGCACCGAGCTCGCGGCGGCCAGGCCCGAGAGGGTCGCCCCGGCCACGCCGTGACCGAGGGTGCTGGCGCCGCAGCAGAAGAGCCCCGGGATCTCGGAGCGGATCGGGAAGGAGAAGGGGCCGAGCTGATCGAGGGTCTTCTCGATGCCGTAGAAGTTGCCCTCGGTCGCCTCGACGTAGAAGCGGTTGGTCAGCGGCGTGCCGATCTCCTTGAAGACGGCGTGGGCCCGGGCGCCCGGGAGGATCCGCTCCACGCCGGCGAGCATCTGGTCGGCCAGGCGGGCCTTGAGGGCGTCGTAGGCCGTCGGGCGGTCGCCGTGCTGGCTCGCCTCCCAGGCGGTGAAGGCCGAGTAGGGGGCCATGGCGAAGGCCTCCAGGGTGTGCAGGCCGCCGTAGCTCTTGGAGGGATCCTTGAGGGTGGTGAAGGTGACGAAGAGCCCGGGGGGCGTGCCGCCCTGCACCAGCCAGCGCGGCGCCTGCCCGGAGTAGATCGTCTCGAGGTCCGGCGTGTCGGAGAGCCAGTAGTTGCCCGAGTCGAGGCCGTGCTCCCGTGGGTCGACGTCGAGGGCGGCGAAGAGGCTGACCCCCGAGCCTGAGTAGCGGGTGCGCTTCAGCTTGCGCTGCAGCTTCCCGGAGAGCTCCGAGGGATCGAGGAGGCGCTCGAAGGTCACCCGCGGATCCGCGTTCGAGATCACGACGTCGGCGCCGATGGTCTCGCCGTCCTCGAGCCGGACGCCCACGGCCCTCCGCCGGTCGCCGCTGCCCTCCAGGAGAATGGCCTCGACCTTCGCGCGCATCCGGATCTCCGAGCCCGCTCGCTTCAGGGCGCGGACGAAGGCCCGGGGCAGGGCGCGGGCGCCTCCCTTGGGATAGAAGCCGCCGTCGAAGTAGTGCCGCATCACCATCGCGTGCAGCGCCGTGGAGGCGCGGCTCGGCGGCAGGCCGTTGTCGCCGCTCTGCACCGCGAGGATCGCGCGGAGGAAGGGATCCTTCACGTTGGACTCGATCGTGGACTTCAGGCTGCGCAGGCCCTTGCGGGCGAAGGTGGAGACCTCCGTCCGCCGGGAGAGGAGGTCCTTCGGCCGGCGCAGGGTGCTGACGGCGTCGACCGCCGAGCCAACCGCGTCCAGGGTCTCGACCACCCGCCGGGCTCCGGCGGCCTCACTCGGGAAGTGGTCGGCCAGGCGCTGGATCAGCCGCTCCTTGCCCCGCGGGTAGTCGAAGGCGCGCTCGCCCGAGCGGACGTGGTCGTAGCCCTCGGGGTTCAGCTCGAGGAAGGTGAGGTCGTCGGAGACCCCCAGCCCCTCGTAGATGGCCCGCATCCGCTGCCCCTCGCCCAGCTCACCGATGTAGTGCACGCCGGGCGAGAAGCTGAAGCCGTCCAGGGTGAAGGAGTGGCACCAGCCGCCGGGGAGGTAGTGCTGCTCGAGGACCAGGACCTTGCGGCCGGCCTGGGCCAGGGCCACCGCGGCGGTCAGGCCGCCGGCCCCGCTTCCGATGACGATCACGTCGTAGTCGCGCATGGTCAGGAATTATAACGCGCGTTATGAATTCACAACAGCCGTTACAATCCCGGCCCCGGTCGGGCCGGGGGAGGGAGGGGCGCGCTCTCTTGCTGCCGGGCGCCGGTGATGGGTAGTAGGGCGCATGCCGACCTCACCGGATCTCTCGCTCCTCGTGCCCTGCTACGAGGAGGAGGCGAGCCTGGAGGAGACCCTCCGCCGCCTGGTGGAGCACCTCGAGGCCTCGCGCTGGTCCTGGGAGCTGATCGTCGTGGACGACGGCTCCCGGGACGGTACCGCGGAGATCGCCCGCACCTTTGCCGGCCGCGATCCCCGGGTGGTCGCCGCCGGCTACCCCCGCAACCGGGGCAAGGGCGGCGCCCTGAAGGAGGGCTTCGCCCGGGCCTCCGGAGCGAAGATCGCCTTCGTCGACGCCGACCTGGCCTACGGCCCCGAGGCGATCGACGCGGTGGTGGAGGCCCTCGAGGGCGGGGCGCGCTTCGCCGCCGGGGAGCGGGTCAGCGACGCGGGCTACGGCCCGGCGCGCCGCCTGGCCAGCGCCCTCTTCGGCGCGCTCCTACGCCAGCTCTTGCCCACCGAGGATCGGGACACCCAGTGCGGGCTGAAGGCCTTCGAGGCCGAGGCCGGCCGCCGCCTCTTCGAGGGGCTGCGCGAGGAGGGCTTCGCCTTCGACGTGGAGCTCTTCGTCCTCTCCCGCCTCTCCGGCCTGCCCGTGGCGCGGGTGCCGGTCGAGATGCGGCACCGCGCCGAGTCGCGGGTGCGCCTCGGCCGGGACAGCCTGCGGATGGCCCGGGCCCTGGCGCGCATCCGCTGGCGGCTGCAGCGGGGTGAGTACGCCGCCACCCTCGAGGCGCTGGCCGCGCCATGATGTGCGCCCTGAAGGCTCACCGGCTCGCGGCCGCGGGCGTCGGCCTCGCCCTCCTCTTGCAGGCGGGCCTCGGCCTCTTCAACTTCGCCGGGGAGTTCAACCGCGGGCACAACGGCTGGAACACCTCCGCCTACCACCAGTCCGCCAAGAACACCTGGCGCTGGGGGGTGCTCTTCCCGCTGCAGTACGACACCGGGGTCACGCCGCCCCGGCCCGACGAGCTCTACACCCACCACCCCCTGGGGATGCACCTCCACAACACCGCCGCCTACGGCCTCTTCGGAGACGAGACCTGGGTGGTGCGCGGCGTGATGGCCCTGCAGGGCCTGCTGGTGGTGCTCGCCCTCTGCGTCCTGCTCTGGTGGCTCTGGAGCCCGGGGGCGGCGGCGATCGCGGGGCTCGTCTACGTGGCGATCCCGATCAACGCCATCTACCTGAACATGGCCAACCACTCCTCGGGCTTCCTCGCCTGGGGGCTCGCGGCCCTCGGCCTGCACCTCGCCGCGCTGCGGGCCCTCGCCCGGGGCGAGCGCCGGGCCGCCCGCCGGTGGCGGCTGGGCTTCCTCCTGGCCTTCGTGATGGCCGCCCTCTGGGACTGGCCGGCGGCCTACCTCGCCGCCGGCGTCTCCCTCCACCTCCTGGGCCTCGCCTGGCGGCAGCGTCGGCAGGAGGGCGGCGAGACCCGCGAGCACCTCCTCCACCTCCTCGTCTTCCTCCTCGTCGGCCTCGCCACGGTGGCCACCCACGCGATCCTCGTCGAGCTCTTCGCCGGCGGGCTCGGTGAGCTGGCCTCCACCGCCGAGGCGCGGGCGACCCCCCCCTGGTCCCGCTGGGCCTACCACCTGCGGGTGGTGCCGCCCATCGCCATCGGGTGGTTCCTCCTGGGCGCCGGGCTCCTCTGGGCCGCGCGCTTCGCGCGGCGCGTGCGGCGCGGGGAGGTGCGCGATCGCGATCTCGTGCCCCTGATCTTCGGGGTGGGCGGGCTGATCCACTACCTGGCCTTCCCCTGGAGCGCGGTGGTCCACTCCTACTGGGCCTGGACGATGCTCCCCTTCTTCGCCATCGCCGCGGCCGACCTGCTGCCGGCGGCGTGGCCCCGGAGCCGCGCGACCCGGGCGAGCGCCCTCGCCCTCGCGCTCGCGATCGTCGGCACCTACGCCCACGCCGCCATCCTCGTCCCGGCCGGGCGAGAGGTGGGGGGCGCCCTCTGGTTCGTGCGCCGCGTCCGCGACGAGCCGATCCAGACCTACTGGGGCGGCTACCCCGAGCTGCGCCTGGCGCGCTGGGTGCGGGCGGCGACCGACCGCGAGACGGGGGTGCTCGTCCACCGCGCGATCCGCGAGACGATCCCGGAGCCCCGCTTCTTCATCACCCTCGACCGCGAGTACCGGGAGGTCGGCAACGTCCCCTCCGTGGCGCCCCGCTCACCGGTAGAGCGCTGGGTCTTCGTCGCTCCGCTGAGCGCGGTGCCGCTCCCGCGGCGGGCGGCGCTCGCCGCCCGGCACCCCTACCGGCAGGTGGACGACTACTTCATGGTCGATCTCTCCCGGCAGGGGCGCGACATCGAGGTCTTCCGGACCGAGCCCGCCGAGGCGTCGCTCTTCCACCGCTTCTTCGTCGACGCCTGGGACCCGCCCCGGGAGTGGATCCCGGACGAGGCGGCCGAGGCCGAGCTCCTCCAGCTCATCGGGCCGAGCTGAGCCAAGCCTCCTGGCGATCGTGCTCCCGCGCCTCCCGGCGCACCCGCCGCGCCGTCTCCCGCGGCGTCTCGAAGTCCAGGGCCAGCGAATTGAGGGAGTGGCGCATCCCCGAGGTGGAGGGGCCGCCGGTGTAGGCGTAGCCGAGGTGCGAGCCGCAGCGGGCGCAGGTCAGCTGGATGCGGAGCGTGCCGTAGTTCCACTCGGCGCTGGCGTCGATGTTGGCGCCGTCGATCGCCCGCATGAAGGAGGGACGGCCGTCACCGGCGTCGAACTTGTCGCGCGAGTCGTAGAGGGGCAGGCGGCAGGCGGCGCAGAGGTAGGTGCCGCGCTGGTCGTGCTGCCAGAGGGCGCCGGTGAAGGCGCGCTCGGTGCGGCCCCCGCGCAGGACCGCGAACTCCTCCTCGGAGAGCCGGGTCTGCCACTCCTCCTCGGAGAGGCGGACCCGGCCGTCGGCCGAGGGTTTGAGCTCGACCCCCTCGTCCTCTTCGATCCCGTCGAGGCCATCGACGAGCTCGTCGAGGAAGCAACCACCGCAGAGTCCCGAGAGCGCCAGGCCGAGGACGACCTGACGGAGTCTGGCGAGGGGTCGGGCAGGAGCGTGCATGGTCGGGCTCCTCTCTGCCGAGATCATCCCTCCTCGCGATCGGGGGTTTCAACGGGGTTCATGCCCCAGGGGCACACTCCGGGGGTGATTGTCCCCTCGCCGCCTCGCCGGGGTAGAGTGCCTCCCGTGATCCGCGTCCTCTTCCTCCTGGGCCTCGTCACGGGGGCCGGCTACCTGCTGGTCCCGGACGACGCGAACACCCTCCTGCGGGTCTCCCTGAAGGCGGCGCCCGTCCTCTGCCTGGCCGCGGCCCTGCTGCTGCGCGGGGGGCGGGGGGCGCCCACCCGGCTGATCCTGGTGGGCCTCGGCCTCTCGGCGGTCGGGGACGTGCTGCTCTCGCTGCCGGGCGAGGGGTACTTCCTGCCCGGGCTGGTCGCCTTCCTCCTGGCGCACCTCGGCTACATCGCCGCCTTCCTCTGGCACGAGCGGCGCCTCGCGCCGCTGCGCCTGCTGCCCTTCCTCACCTGGGGCGCGGTGGCCGCCCTCGTCCTGGGCCCGAAGCTCGGCGAGATGCTGGTGCCGGTGATCGTCTACCTCTGCGTGATCCAGACCATGATGTGGCGGGCGGCCGCCCGCGACCTCTCCCTCCCCGCCGCGCGCCTGGCCCTGATCGGCGCGCTGACCTTCGGGGTCTCGGACAGCGTGCTGGCCTTCGACCTCTTCCACACCCCCTTCGGGGCGGCGGACCTGATCGTCATGCTGACCTACTGGGCCGGCCAACTGGGCATCACCGCCTCGGCGATGCAGGCGGCCGCGCCTCAGCGGTAGACGCGGACGACCTTCCCCTGCCGGTCGAAGCGGACGTAGCCGCTCTCTCGCTCGGAGCTGGCGTAGATCCGCAGCGCGAGCGCGCCGTCGTGGTCGCGGTCGACGATCAGGTGAGTGACCTCGGCGCCCTCGTGACCCAGCCGGGAGAGGGCGGTCTCCTTCAGCTCGTCGAGGCGCTCGAGGGCCACCTGGCGGGGGTCGAAGAGGTAGGCCTCGAGGCGCTCCTTCTGCCTCCCCGAGAGGCGCACCGGCTCCCCCTCGCTGGCGGCCACGCCGCGGTAGCGGTAGCGATCGACGTGGCGGGGGTTCTCCGGGCTGCGGGCCTCGATCGAGGAGTGGCCCTCGTGCACGGTCAGCTCGAGGAGGGCCAGGGGCGCCCCGAGCTTCGCCTCGTAGGCGGCGAGGGCCTCGGCCACCCCGGCCGAGGAGAGGAGGGTGCCGGCGCCCTCGGGCCGGGCGCCTCCCACCTGCCGCTCGACGGCCTCGACCTGGGCGCGCGCCTGCTCGAGGGCCTGGGCGGCCTGCTGCAGGGCGCGCTCCGAGGAGGCCCGGGACGCGGTGGAGGTCGTGACGGCGAAGCTCGTGCTCTGCTCGACGGCCCCTCCGGCGAGGGTGATCACGAAGACCACCACGCCCATCACCATCACCGCGACGCCGGCGGCGACCGCCACGATGATCCGGCTGGCCTGCCGGGCCTGGTAGGGGAGGGGGCTCCCGGCGCCGGCCGCCGAGTGGGCCGGGGGCGTCCACTGCGCCGGGGGCTGCCAGCCGGCGGGGGTCTCCAGGGAGATCCGGGTGGCGCTGCCCACGGCGTTGGGGGTGCCGCAGTAGGCGCAGCGGGTCGTGCGGCTCTCGCCCTTCACGTCCAGGGGCGCCCCGCAGTGTCCGCACTCGACGATCATGTCCCCGAGTATCCCCCCGCTTCCGGCCCCGGGTGAAGCTCCGGCCGGGCAGGGGGGCGCTCCGCGTGGTACAGATCGGGCGATGGGCCTCTTTCCCCCTGCCAGGGAGGTGCTCGCCGCGGGCGCCGGCGAGCTCGAGGGCACGGCCTTCCCGCTGCTGCTGAACGCGATCGCCGTGCAGGCGCGCACCCTCTGCCTGGAGCTGAAGCACAACAACCTCGAGAAGAAGATCTTCTTCGAGGACGGAGTGCCCGTCGGCTGCGAGACCAACCTCCTCCACGAGACCCTCGGCCGCTTCCTCGTGCGGGAGGAGAAGATCACCGACGAGCAGTACCAGGCGGCCCTCGGGGAGTGCGCCTCGACCGGCGTCCGGATGGGCGAGTGGCTGGTCCAGCAGCAGCTGCTCGCGCCCTACGATCTCTTCCGGCTGATGCAGAAGTCCCTGGCGCTGAAGATCCTCGACGCCTTTCGCTGGTCCAGCGGGCGCTGGCGCCTGGCCCTGGACGCCGAGTCCGGAGCGACGCCGCTGAAGATCAACCCGGCGCAGCTGGTGCTGACCGGCTGCAGCAGCAGCCTGCTCTACACCACGGTCACCGCCGCCCTCGCCGCGGTCGCCGGAGAGCGCTTCGCGCTCGTTCCCTCACCGCCCCACGAGCTCGGCAAGCTGAAGCTCTCGGGGAAGGACTCCCGCCTCCTCAAGGCCTTCGAGGCGGCGCCCGATCTGGGCTCGCTGCTGGCGACCAGCGCGCTCGACGACGAGGAGGTGCTGCGGCGCCTCTACGCCTTCCTCCTCCTGGGCTTCGTCGCCCCGGCCGACGAGGTCGCCCGGATGCCCTCACCCGGGCCGGCGCCCGCGGCCGCTCCCGTCTCCGAGGCGCCCGCCGCGCCCGCGCCCGTGCCGGCGGCCCGGCCGGGCCGCTCGCCGGAGGCGGTGCGCGACGAGGTGATGGGCCTCTTCCTGCGCTACCGCGATCTCGATCCCTTCGACCTGCTCGGTGTCTCGGAGGAGTCGAACTTCGCCGCGCTGCGGGAGGCCTTCCTCGCCTTCGGGGAGCGCTTCGCCCCCTGGTCCCTCTCCGCCTCCGGGGAGGTGTCCGCGGAGGTCGAGGAGAAGGCCGGCCTCCTCTTCCTGGCCGGCGCCCGGGCCTTCGCCGAGCTCGCCGACGCCGGCCGGCGCAGCGAGTGCGTCCGCCGCCGCCAGGAGCGGGCCGCCTCGAGGCAGGTGCGTCGCAAGGGCCCCGACTTCACGATCCGCACCGACCTCCTCGACGGCGAGACCCAGTTCGGCAAGGGCCGGGCGCTCCTGGCGAAGGGTGAGGTGGCCGGCGCGATCGAGCACCTCCAGTACGCCGTGGACATCGACCCCCGGCCGCTCCACCGGGCCTGGCTGGGCTGGGCGCACCTGCGCCGCGGCGGCCCCGGCAGCGCCGAGGCGAGGGAGGCCGTCACCCTCCTGGAGGGGGCGGCCCGGGAGGCGCCCCGCGTCGCCGAGATCTTCTTCTTCCTGGGGTCGGCCCGGCGGGCGGCGGGCGACCTCGAGGGGGCAGCGGCGGCGCTGCGCCGGGCGGTGCAGCTGGCACCCGAGCGCGCGGACTACGCGAAGGCCCTGGCCGAGCTGGCCTGAAGCGCGGCCGGAGTTGCGAGATCGGCGCGGGGTGGCCATGCTGCTGCCCCTCCCACCGGAACCCCTGCCTCGAGAGATCCATCATGTCGCGCCTGCTCCCCGCCGGACTCGCCCTCGCCCTCCTCCTCTCCCTCGCCACCGGCTGCCCCGGCGAGAGCCAGCCCCGGCACCTCCTCTTCGACCAGGGCCACGGCCAGCGCTTCACCATCGAGCAGGAGGGGGACCTCCAGCTCGGGCGCTTCGCCGAGACCTTGCGGGGGGAGGGCCTCGAGGTCGCCTCCACCACCGAGCCGATCACCCCCGAGCTCCTCGCCGGGGTCGACGCCCTCGTCATCTCGGGGCCCTTCAAGGCCTACAGCCCCGCCGAGGGCAAGGCGGTGAAGGCCTGGGTCGAGGGCGGCGGCCGCCTGGCCATCATGCTCCACATCGCGCAGCCGGTGTGGGGCGTGCTCGGGGACCTCGGGGTCGAGGTCGCCAACGGCGTGGTGCGCGATCCCAAGCACCAGCTCGACGAGAAGGCCATCAACTTCCGGGTCCCCGACCTGACCCAGCACCCCCTCAACGCGGGCCTGGAGAGCTTCAACCTCTACGGCGGCTGGCCCCTGCGCCCCGCCAGCGAGAAGGCGCAGGTCCTCGCCTTTACCGACGCCGGCGCCTGGGTCGATCTCGATCGCGACCAGAAGCTCGGGCAGGGCGACGCCGTGCAGAGCTTCGGGGTGGTGGTCGGCGGTGAGCTCGGCCAGGGGGCCTTCGTGGTCTTCGCCGACGACGCCATCTTCCAGAACCGGTTCCTGGTCGACGAGAACCTGAAGCTGGCGAAGAACCTCGGCGCCTTCCTCGGCGCCCGCTGAGGCCGAGTGCACCTCCGGGGCCCCCTCCGCCCCGGAGCACGGGGTCGCCCGACCGTCTGGAGTCCCGGACGAGGTTGAGGCTATGCTGCCGCCGCTCCCTCCACCGGCACCGATCGCGGCGCCGGTGATCTCCCCCTTCTGGCCGGGTCGAAATGGCGAAAGGGGGGGGCGGGAGCTGCGGTACGAGCATCTCGGCCCGAGGATGGGTCATCGAGCGTCAGGCAACTATCAGGAGGAGAGATCGTGTCGAAGAAGGCAATCCTGTGGGCGAAGCTGTCGGTGTTCCTCTGCGTGGGAGCGCTCTGTCTCCAGGCCGCTCCGGCGAGCGCCCAGCTCTCCGACGGCGACTGCGTGAAGTGCCACGCCAAGCCGCCGGCCGACATCAAGGAGGCCGGCCTGGCCCACAAGACCGACATCGGCTGCCAGGACTGCCACGAGGGGCACCGCCCCGCGAGCAAGAACAACATCCCCCAGTGCAGCAACTGCCACGAGGGTGAGAAGCACTTCGAGCTGAAGGGTTGCCTCAACTGCCACACCAACCCGCACCGCCCGAAGGACATCACCCTCGGCAAGAACGTCACCGACGCCTGCCTGACCTGCCACACCGATCAGATGGATCAGCTCAAGTCGTTCAAGAGCAAGCACTCCCTGAAGGCCTGCTCCTCCTGCCACGACAAGCACGGCAAGATCCCGGCCTGCGTGAGCTGCCACCAGCCCCACTCCAAGGACATGGGCGACGACCAGTGCGGCGTCTGCCACCAGGCGCACCAGCCCCTGAACGTCACCTACGCCGACGGCACCGACTCGAAGCTCTGCGCCTCCTGTCACGCCTCGCCCTACCAGCTGCTGCAGAGCAACGGCACGAAGCACACCTCGAAGGTCTGCGCGAGCTGCCACCAGTCGAAGCACAAGGCCATGCCCACCTGCCAGCAGTGCCACAAGGTGCCGCACCCGGCGGGGATCATGAGCAAGTTCCCGAGCTGCAACCAGTGCCACAAGATCGCGCACGATCTGAACAACTGGACCCGCGGCGCGGAGCCCGCCAAGAAGCCGGCGGCGAAGAAGAAGGGCCGGTAGCGGCGGCCCGGCGGCGGTCCCCTCGCGGGCCGCCGCCACGCTTCAGAGCGAGGCGGCGAGCGTGCGCAGCACCTCGCTCGCCCCCTCTTCGATCACCGCCCCGTGGCCGGGGACGAGGCGGACGACCTCGCCGCTCTCCGCCTGGGCGGCGAGGAAGTCGCGGTAGGCGGCGCGGCTCCGGCTGACGCGCATCATGAGGCGGCCGATGAGGGTGACGCGTGGGCCGCCGGTCGAGCCGAGCACCCGCCCGTAGAGCCACCACCACAGGCCCGGCTGGTGGGGGAGGTTGAAGAGGCTGTCGGCGAAGATCAGGCTCAGGCCGTCCTCGCTGCGCACGATCATCGCCCCCTCGACGTGGCGCTCGGCGTCGAAGTGGGAGAGCCTCACCGTCCCCTCGGGGTCGAGGCTCTCGAAGTCGTCGTAGGTGCCGTGGACGGCCTGCACCTTGGCGGCGACCATCTTGCGGGCGGGCACCGGGCAGATCACCTTCAGGCCCGGGTAGCGCTCGACGTAGCGGGCAGCGTCGAGGCAGTGCCAGCCGTTGGGGACGATCAGGAAGGCGGGCTGGCCCAGGGCCTCGAGCGCCTCCATCCCCGCCTCGTCGAGGGCGATGGCGCTGTGCAGCGCCAGCTTCCCCTCGCTGGTGCGAGCGACGCTCATCACGCGCCGCAGACCCATCTTCGGGAGCGCGCCCTCGACCCGCCAGAGGTTCTCGGCGAGCGGCTCCAGCGCGCCATGCTCGAGGACCTTCCACTCCCGCTCCAGCGCTCGGCTCATGATCGTGCCTCCCGCTGGCATCCTAAACCAGAGATCATGATTCCCGAACAGCGGATGGCGCCGCGGACGTGCCCGGATGCAAGGAAGGGTGAGGGAGCCTAGCCTTAGCTAGGTGACCGAGGCCTGACGCCGCAGGCGGGTGCGGCCTGCAAGCCAGGCGTGATCGGGAATCGTGATTTCTGGTTTAGGGTGGGGCGGTCGGGGCCGTCAGGCGAGGAGCAGCCAGGCGAGGAAGACCATCAGGGCGATCCCCGGCCGCAGCAGCAGGCCGATGACCCGGCCGGCGGAGGCGGCGACGATCCCATCCGAGGCGTCCTGCTGGAGGTGCGCGCCGATCAGATCGAGGGGGACGGCGCGCGCGGGCTTGCGGGGATCGAAGAGGATGGCCTCGGTGGACTCGTCCTCGAGGGCGGCGGTCTCGTGGGTGCGGACCGAGAAGGTGTGATCCGAGCCCTGGCGATCGAAGTACTCGAAGACCAGCTCGTAGACCGGCTGCTCGTTGATCCGGGTGTTGGTCGGCTTCTTCAGCTTCAGCACGGCGCGGGTCGCCTCGCCGTGGACCAGGAGGTCCTGCCAGCGGCCCTGGACGCGCAGGCGGGTCACGACGAAGGCGAGCCCGATGATCGGGAAGAGGAGTACGAAGAGCACCGCGGCCCCGAAGAGGGAGCGGCGGGCGCCGACGATCACCGCCGCCTCGGGGTGGTCGGGGAAGTCGAGGACCGTCACCGCCTGCCCGACCTGGTAGTCGTAGCCGCCGGTGACGTAGCTGACGACCTCCTGCTGCTCGCCCCGGCCGTCGGGGTAGCGGGCGCGCAGGGCCATCACCGGCTGCTCGTTCACCGAGGCCGAGGTGCCCTCGATGGCCACGAGCTCGCCGGGCCGGCGCCGGGCGTCCTCCTCGTCGAGGAGGAAGGAGCCGAGGTCCGCGTTGCCCACGAAGACCGCGGTGCCGATCAGGCCCATCGCCAGGAAGGCCCAGCCGATGAGCTGCACGGTCCCCGAGAAGAGGACGACGATCCGGGCGCCGAGGGAGACGCGGCGCGGTGGCTCACGCAGGGCTTCGAAGGAGAGGTCGCTGGCGGGCACGGGGCCCAGGATAGCCCAGGCCGCTTCCGCGGAGGTGGGCTAGAGCTCGCCGAGGGCCTCGAGCATGCCCTTGACCTGCTTGCGGTTCGCCGGACGGGCGGAACGCTCGCGCGAGGGGGCCGGGCGCGCCTCCGGGGCCGCGCGGGCGGCCGGGGCTTCCGGCTCCGGATCCGGGAGCACGATCGCGGTGGGCCTCGCGCGGGCCGGGCTCGGCTCGGTGGAGGCGGCCGCCGGGCTCCAGCTGGCCAGCGGCTCGTAGCGGCGCGGCTGGGTCGCGGCCGGGGGGGTGTAGGTGGAGCCGAGGGCCAGGTAGCGGTCGCGCGCCTCGCGCGCCTCCCGCTCGTGCCCGACCGACTCGAGGGTGTTCGCCAGCAGGCGCCAGACATCCGGGCGCTCGGGGTGGGCGCGGGCGGCCTGCCGGAAGAAGGGCAGGGCGGCCTCGGGCATCCCCTTGCGCACCAGCCCCTCGGCGAAGGCCAGCTGATCCTCGAGGTCCAGCTCCTTGCCGCTCTTGCGGGTCACCGGCGGCGCCCGGGAGGTGTCGATCTCCCCCAGGAACCTCGCGTCGTCCTCGAAGGAGCCGGAGGCGAGGGCCGCCGCGGGCAGCAGGGCGAGGGAGAGCAGGGTCAGGGTCTGGAAGGCGGGGAGGAGACGCATGCCCCTGGTAGGAGCAGAGATCGTGCCAGGGAGTTGGCACGCCTGGCAGGTCCCGGCCTGCGCCCCGGATCATGGAATTCCGGTGGCTTGGCAGATCGGGACCCGGCTCACTCCGGCGGGCCTGAGGGGTGCCGACCCCCGGGATCGGGGCCTGGATCCCGCGACCTGGTCTAGGATGCCGGGCCATGAGCTCCCCTCGCCGCACCCTCCTCGCCCTCCTCGCTCTCGTCGTGCTCGCCGGCCTCGGGGGCTGCCCGGGCGGCGACCCGGAGGGATCGTCCGCCGACGCGGCGGGCGACCAGGATGGTGGGGTGAGCGATGCCGGGCCGGGCGACGGCGGGGAGCGCGACGGGGGAGCGGATGCCGGCCCCAGCTGCGATCCCCTCGCGGCCGCCTGCGTCTCCGACGTGGCCGACTTCGGCACCCTCTTCACCCGCAGCAACGGCCGGGCCGACGGAACGCTCCTCGCCATGGTCCGGCCGGGGGACACCGGCTGCGCCCTCTACAACAACGACCACGCGGTGCTGCAGCTCTCCATCCAGGGTCACATCCAGCGGCTGGTGGTCGCCCTGGATGGGGTCGGGGTGCACGCGATCGCCGCGCCCCTCGTCGGTCCTCCCTACCAGGAGGGCTGGCACGAGAACGTGACGGTGGACTACCCGGGCGACCTGGGGGTGCACGCCGCCGACTTCGAGTCGGTCACGATGGACGGGGCGGTGGCCTTCCTCTGCGCTGCGCTCACCGAAGGCGCGCCGGTCTCGGTCTTCGCCTACTGCGACGGCGCCTACCCCTCCAGCGCGCATCAGATCCACCGGAACGACAACTACCCGGACGGGGCCATCGTCGTCGCCCCGGACTCCGGCGACCCCACCTGGCTGCTCTTCCGCTACGACGGTCAGCAGTTCTAGCCCGCCGCCGGGCCGCGCTACGATGGAGCGGCGCCCGGTCGTCACCGGGGCGAGGAGGCGAGGCGTGGCCCAGAACGACCGGCCGGAGGCGGGGCGCTACGAGGTGCGGGTGGAGAAGGGAGCGCCGCGAGGCGATCTCTACGAGCTCGAGCAGCGCACCCGCTTTCACGTCATCGACCGGCGCTCGGACCAGGTGGTCCTCACCTTCGAGGGGTTGATGGAGGCCAGCCTGAGCACGGACGGCGGAGGGTGGGGCGACGCCTCCTACTCCGGCGTGGAGGAGGTCCTCGTCGCTCCCGGCGGCACCTCGGTCCTCGTCCGCCACCACGACGGCCGCGAGGAGGAGGTGCCGCTCCCCTAGGGAGCGATCCGGAGCTGCTGACCGATCTTCAGGTCGGTGGGATCCTCGATGGCGTTCCACGCCTGGATCTCCTCGACGGTCACGCCGTACTTGCGGGAGAGCTGCCAGAGGGTCTCGCCGGCGGCGAGGGTGTGGAAGCGGACGGGCTCGGCCTCGGCCTGCTTCACCGGGGCGTCGGCGGCGGGCTTCAGCCGCAGGCGCTGGCCGACCGCGAGGTCGACCTTGGGGCCGCAGTCGAGCTGGTTGAGCTCGCAGAGGGTGCGGGTCGTGAGGCCGTGGTGGCGGGCGATGGACCAGAGGCTCTCGCCCCGCTCGACGTGGTGGAACTCGGGGAGGGGGCCGCGGCGGATCAAGGCCGCCGCCCGGGGGGGCGGCGCGCTCTGCCCCGGAATCTGCAGCTTCTGCCCGGGCCGGATCGAGCCGGGATCGGCGAGCGCGTTGGCGCGGATCAGGGCGTCGGTGGAGAGCCCGTAGCGGCGGGAGATACCCCAGAGGGTCTCGCCGGCCTCGACCACGTGCACCCTCCCGGCCTGGTGCAGGCTCGCCACCGGGAGGCTCTCGCGCAGGGTCTCGAAGCGCTCCCCGGAGCCGGGGGGGAGCTTGAGCCGGAAGGGGGGATCGCCGACGGGCACCGGCGGGGTGATCCACTTGCGCAGGGAGGGGTTGGCCTCCTTGAGGGCCTCGACCGGGACCCCGAGGGCGTCGGCCACGTCGGTGAGGGCCCGGGGCCGGCGCACCTCCACCACGTCGTAGGTGAAGGCGTCGAGGACCGGGGCCGGGCGCTGGAAGCCGAAGGCCTCGGGGTAGGTGCCGATGATCGCCGCCGCGACGATCTTCGGGACGTAGCGGCAGGTCTCGGTGGGGAGCGCCTTCTTGCGGCAGAGCGACCAGTAGTCGTCGTCGCCCAGGCGGGTGATCGCGCGTCCGACCCGGCCGGGCCCGCCGTTGTAGGCGGCGAAGGCGAGGAACCAGTCGTCGAACTCGCCGTGGAGCCAGGAGAGGAAGCGGGCGGCGGCCTCGGTGGAGGCCTCGGGATCGCGGCGCTCGTCCACCCACTCGTCGATCCGCAGGTCGTACTCGAGGCCGGTGGGCTTCATGAACTGCCAGAGGCCCACGGCGCTGGCGGAGGAGTAGGCGTGGAGCGAGTAGCCGCTCTCGATCATCGAGAGGAAGACCAGATCCCGCGGGACGCCGGCCCGGGCGAGGTGGCGCTGGAGGAAGGGGATGAGGCTGCCGCTGCGCTGCAGGTAGCGCTCGAAGTGCTTCCGCCCGCTCCCCTCGCTGAAGTAGTGGATCAGCTCGCGCACCTCGTCGTTGAGCACCAGCGGGATGTCGAAGATCCGCTGGGCCACCCGCAGGTCGAGGGCCGCCAGCCCCTGCTGGCCGCTCGCCAGGCCCGGGGAGGGGGGAGGGCAGCCAGCGCAGAAGTGGGCCGGCCCGAGCGAGGGGAAGAGGGCCGCCTGGGCGCGCAGCGCCAGCGGGCTCCCCGCGGGCAGCCGGCAGGCCTCGTCCCAGGCCGCGCCGCCGACCTCGGCCGGGGTGGGGAGGAGCCCGACGCTCAGGACTCCCGCGCCGGCCGCGCCCGCGCCCGCCGCCGCCGTGGCGGCGACCGAGGAGGTCGCCGGGGTGGCGCCCTCGTCGGGGGCGGCGTCGGTCTGGGCGCGCGCGGCGAGCGGCAGCGCGAGGAGGAGTCCGGGGACGAGGAGGCCCAGGGACCTCATCGCCCGGCCTCTCCCCCGGGGCCGGGAGGCTGCTGCTCCCCCGCGGCGGGCGCCTCCCGGGCGGCGTCCTGGCCGTGGCCCGGTCCGAGGATCTTGGCCCGGTAGGCGGCGGGCTCGAAGTCGGGGCTGTGCAGGCCGCGGTGGCACTGACGGCAGAGCCCGGCGGGGGGCTCCCGCCGGATCGAGGCGGCGTCCTGCTCCCGGACGTGGGTGCTGCCGGGGCCGTGGCAGGCCTCGCACTGGACGCCGCCGGCGCCCAGCCCGGCGTAGGCGCGCTCGATCAGGTGGAGGCGGCAGACCCCGCCGTCGCGCTGCCAGCCCGTGAGGTGGCAGCCCACGCAGTCGAGGTCGGCGGTCTTCTGATCCTGGACCAGGGTCAGCCAGGCGGTCGCGTGGGAGGTCGTCCGCCAGAAGGCGGTCGCCTCCGCGTGGCAGCCCTCGCAGGTCCCGCCGCCGACGTAGCTCGGGCCCCCGTCCGGCGGCTCCGGGCAGGGGCGGCCCCGCTCCCGGGAGTGGGCGAGGTTCACCTCGGCCACCGTCTCGTCGTAGCGCTGGATCAGCTCCCGCGCCCACTCCGCCTCGGCCAGCGAGGCCTCGACCGCCTCGAAGCTCACCCGGAAGGCCGGCGCCCCCTCGGGCCAGGGCTCCCCCGCGAGGGCGGCGGTGATCTCCTCCCGGAGCATCCTCACCTTCTGGCGGTAGAAGGAGCTCGACTCCTCGTCCCCGGCCTCCTGGGCCGCCCGGGCCTTCTCCTCGAAGCGGGCGATGCGCTCGGTGAGATCGGCCGGCGGCTCGCTCGCGGGCGTCGTCAGCATCCGCGGGCGCACGCGCGGGGTCTTCCCGGAGGGCGGCCCCCCCGGCAGGCGCAGCTCGATGACGGCCAGGCCCCGGCCCTGGCTCAGGAGCCGCACGATGGGGACGGCGCCGTCGATGACGCGGGCCTTCTCCCCGTCCTTCACCGAGTCGTAGCCGGAGACCACGATCAGATCGACCCCGCCCTCCACCAGGGGGGCGATCCGGCGTGCCGTCGCGGCGCCGGTGGTCATCAGCAGGACCGAGAAGTCCGGGCGAGCGCCGGTGCCGATGGCCGAGGCGATCAGGCGCCGGATCCGCCCGGCGAGCACCCGGTCGCTCTTGCCGCTCTCGGGCAGGTCGTCGAGCGCGGCCTGGGCCACCAGGATCCGCTCGGAGCCGAGCGGGAAGATCTGGGCGTTCACCGCGTTGCCGGGCTCGGAGAGCTCGGCCTCGTCCCAGCGCCGCGCCAGGGAGGGCAGGAGCTTGCGGTCGGAGGGCGCCACCACCGTGTGGACGTCGAGCTGGCGCAGCACGTCGATGATCGTCTGGTGCTTGGCCCGGGCCTGGACCTCGGCCGCGCCGGCGTCGGCGCCGGACTCGGCTTCGCCTCCCCCGAGGGTGTGGCCGGCGTCGAGGAAGAGGGTGGGGCCCTCCCGGGAGAGGGCCTCGATCCGTCCGGCGGTGCGCGCCAGGCCCCCGAGCATGTCCTGGACGCAGCCGCAGGGCTCCAGGTAGCCGCGCAGATCCGAGAGCACCACCAGCCGCACCGGCGTGTCGTGCGACGCCGCCGGCACCTCGTCCGCGCCGCCCGCCGGCGTCTTGCAGGCCGGCAGGGCGAGGAGGAGCAGGCTCAGGCCCGCGGCGAGGCGGGTACTCAGAGGCAGGAGTTGTTGGGCACGCACTGGAGGTTCGGGTTGGTGCCCCCCTCGTACTCCACCCGCCGGCAGGTGTAGCCGCTCGGGCAGGTGTCGGGGTTGTTCACGATGGAGCAGGCCTGCCCGCAGACCTGGGTCGAGATGTCCCGCCAGCCGGTGCTGGGGCACTCGACCCGGGTGACGCAGCGGTGGACCGCCGCGCAGAAGCCGTCGAAGGGGGGATTGCCGCATTGTGCGCTCGCCGTGCACGTCTCGCCGATGTTCAGACAGACACAGGTGTTGGAGGCCGTATCGCAGGCCAGGTCGTTGGTACAGTCCTGATCGCGCAGACATTCCACGCAACGATCCGCGATCAGGTTGCAGACCGGCCGGTCCGTCGGGCAGGTCGCCGAGGAGTCGCAGCCCTCGACGCAGGCGTTGGCCGTGCACTTGTAGCCGGGGTTGCAGTCGGTGGCGATC
Organism: Deltaproteobacteria bacterium; assembly: GCA_029210625.1. Classification (NCBI taxonomy): domain Bacteria; kingdom Pseudomonadati; phylum Myxococcota; class Myxococcia; species Deltaproteobacteria bacterium. The sequence goes on from JARGFU010000017.1 coordinate 25,241, forward strand.
ATGCACTCGACGCACGCACCGAAGGGTCCGGCGTTCGGATCGCAGACCGTCTGGTCCAGCGCGTCCGCGGGGGGGCAGTTCGCCGAGGAGGCGCAGCCCGAGACGCAGGTGGAGGGCCCCGGGTCGCAGACCCTGCCCATGGGGCAGTGGGTGTCGGTGAGGCACTCCACGCAGGTGCCCTCGGGGTTGCAGACCATGCCGCCCGGACACTGGCCGCCCTCGGTGCACTCCACGCACTGGCGGGTGGTGGGGTGGCAGTAGGGCCGGGCCGAGAGGGTGCAGTCGGTCGACTGGGTGGGCACCGTGCACTCCACGCACTGACCGGCGATCCCCGAGCCCGCGCCCTCGCAGCGCTGCCCGACGGCGCAGTCCATCGCCTCGAGGCAGCCGGGCTGGCAGGTGTTCACGTTCTGGGGGTTGGCGCTGCCGTCGTCGCAGTGCTCGCCGTCCGCGCACTGGCCCGGGCCGGTGCAGGCCACGCAGCGCCCGGAGGCCGACTGGCACAGGGGGCGCAGCGGGTCGAGGCACTGGCTGTCGAAGGCGCACTCGGCGCAGCCGCTCACCCCGTTGTTGCAGATGAAGCCCACGTCGCACTCGTCATCGAAGGTGCAGGGCTCCATGCAGACGCCGGCGGTGGGCGGGCAGATGAAGTCGCCGCCGCAGTCGGCGTCCGAGCTGCAGACCTTCTGGGTCGAGCTCTTGCAGGTCTGATCGGTGTCGCAGAAGGTGTGGCCGGCGCAGATCGAGTTGCCGCAGTCGCCGGTCACGAGCGTGCAGATGCCCTCGACGCAGTCATGGTTGTCCGGGCAGTCGGTGTAGAGCGTGCAGGGAACCCCTGCGTCGTTCTTCCCGCCACCGCCGATTCCGGTGCAGCCCGCCGCCAGTCCGAGCAGCAGCAGGCACCCTCCACTGAAGATGATCCCTCTCATGGTCCCCAAGGCTACCAACTTCTGCGGATGGTTGCCGGATCCCTTCGGGTGGCCTATCTCCTCTCGCGATGCCGGCCCCCCCTCCAGCCGCGCCCCTGCGCATCGGTAGCCTCGAGCTCTCCGGCCGCTTCTTCCTGGCCCCCCTGGCCGGGGTGAGCGACTGGCCCTTCCGCGTCCTGGCCCGGGAGCAGGGGGCCTCCCTCGCCTACACCGAGATGGTCTCCTCGGAGGGCCTGACCCGCGGAGGGGACCGCACCCACAGCTACCTCGAGCGCCCCGCCGACGAGGCGCCCTTCGCGGTGCAGCTCTTCGGGGCGCACCCGCCGACCATGGCCCGGGCGGCCGCCGAGGTGGAGCAGCTCGGGGCGGACCTCATCGACATCAACGCCGGCTGCCCGGTGAAGAAGGTCTGCCGGGGGGGCAGCGGCGCCTCGCTGCTCCAGGAGCCCACGAAGCTCGCCGAGGTGATCGCCGCGATGGTGGCGGCGGTCTCGGTGCCGGTGCAGGTGAAGGTGCGCCTCGGCTGGGACGTCCACTCGATCAACGTCGTCGAGGTCGCCCGCCTGGCCCACGAGGCCGGCGCCGCGGCCATCGCCATCCACGGCCGCACCCGCTCGCAGGCCTACGAGGGCCACGCGGACTGGGGGCCCATCGCGAGGGTGAAGGCCGAGGTGCCCGGGCTCGTGGTGATCGGGAACGGGGACGTCACCGACGCGCCCACCGCCCTGCGGCGGCTGGCCGAGAGCGGCGTCGACGCCGTGATGATCGGCCGGGGCGCCTGCGGCAACCCCTGGATCTTCCGCGAGATCGACGCGCTCCTCGCCGGTCGGCCCGTGAGCGGCCCCACCCCCGCGGAGTGGCGGAGCGTCATCCGGCGCCACCTCGCGGCCCTCATCGAGCGGCGCGGCGGGGACGAGCGGCGGGCGGTGCGCGAGTTCCGCGGCCACCTGGGCTGGTACAGCCGGGGCCGCCCCGGGGCCAGCGCCTTCCGCGCCGGGATCGCCGAGCTGCACACCTCCCTCGACGTCGAGCGCGCCCTCGACCTCCACTTCCCCCCCGAGGCCTTCGGCAGCGGCGGGCGGCCGGAGGCCCCGACCCTCGACCCCGCGGAGGCCCTGGACGTGGGACCCCTCTCCCGGGCGTGGGGGTAGACCGATGCTCGAGGCGCTCCTCGCCGCTCTCCCCGACGGGATCCTCTCGGTGGACGCCGAGGGGCGGCTGGCGACCCTGAACCCCGCTGCCCGCGAGCTCTTGCCCGGCGAGCTCTCCGAGGGCGATCGGTTGGCCGAGGCCGTGCCGGCCCTGGCGCCCCTCCTGGCCCGCGCCGTGGAGGAGCCCCTCCGGGGGAGCGTGCTCCTCGGGGGTTCACCGGTGGAGGTGCGGGGGGCGCCCCTGCCCGCCGGCGGCGCGGTGCTCTCCCTGCGGCCGCCCGGGCAGCTCGATCGCCGGGCCCACGAGGCCGCCGAGGCCAGCCGCTGGGCCTCCCTGGCCGCCGGCCTGGCCCACGAGCTGCGCAACCCCCTCGCCGGGATCGAGGGCGCCGCCACCCTCCTCGCCCGCTCGGTGGAGGGCGAGCTGGCCCCTCTGGCCGAGGTCGTCACCAAGGAGTCGCGCCGCATCGAGGGCCTGGTGACCGGCCTGATGGACCTCGCGCGGCCCCGCCCGCCGGAGCCGCGGCCCACCGACCTCCACCGCCTGCTGGAGGAGGTCCTCCGGCTCACCGAGGCCAGCCTGCCCGCCGGGCTGCGGATCGAGCGGCGCTTCGATCCCTCCCTGCCGCCCCTCGAGGTCGACCCCGAGCACCTGACCCAGGTGCTGCACAACCTGCTGCGCAACGCCGTGGAGGTGCTGGCCCCGGCGGGAGAGGGCCGCATCACGGTGAGCACCGGGGTCGCGCTGGGCCTGCGCTCCGGTCCCCCCCACGCCCGCCGCAGCATGGCCCGCCTGGTGGTCCGCGACAGCGGCCCGGGCTTCGACCCCCGGGTGCTCGAGCAGCCCTTCACCCCCTTCGTGACCACCAAGCCCTCCGGGACCGGCCTGGGGCTGGCCCTCTGCCGGCGCCTGATCGAGGCCCAGCAGGGGCTGATCGAGCTCGCCAACGACCCGGCGGGGGGCGCGAGGGTGCAGCTCGTCCTGCCCCTCTCGGCGCAGCCATGAGGGGTGAGAGGTACCCAGGCCGGAGGAGCCGTGCTATCGCCCCTCTCGCGATGCGTACTTCCCAGCCCGTTGCCGGTCCGAAGGCCCCCCTCCTCGCCCTCCTGCTCCTGCTCGGCGCGGCCGCCTGCGCCAGCGGCCCGAAGATCACCCCGACCCCCGGCACCGCCGGCTACGATCAGGCCGCCGAGGCCCTCTACGAGTCCGCCCGCAAGGCGCTCGACTCGAGCGACTACCTCCACGCGGCCTCGCGCTTCCAGGAGGTGCGGGCGAAGTTCCCCTACACGAAGTACGGGCCCCTGGCCGAGCTCGGCCTTGCCGACACGGCCTTCGCCGAGGGCAAGTACCTCGAGGCGGTCGACGGCTACCGGGCCTTCGTGCGGGCGCGGCCCACCCACGAGGAGGCGGACTACGCCTCCTACCGGATCGTCCAGGCGCTGGCGAAGGAGGCCCCCTCGGACTTCTTCCTCTTCCCTCCCTCCCACGAGAAGGACCTCGCCGAGGTGAGGCAGGCGGTGGCCTCCGCGGACCGCTTCCTCTCGGCCTACCCCGAGAGCGAGTATCGCAAGGACGGCGAGGAGCTGCGCACGAGCCTGCGCCGGCGGCTCGCCGACCACGAGCTCTACGTCGCGGGCTTCTACCGCCGGAAGGGCAAGTGGAACGGCGTCGCCACGCGCCTCGAGCGGCTCCTGCAGGACTTCCCCGGGGTCGGGCTCGATAGCCAGGCCCGGGTGGCCCTGGCCGAGGCCTACCTGGAGGTCGAGCCGCCGCGCCTCGAGGAGGCGCGCGCCCAGCTCGAGCAGGCCGGGGAGCTGGCGGAGGAGCCGGGGCTGGCGGCGAAGGCGAAGCAGCTCCGCTATCGGATCGAGAATCCGCCGGCGGCGGAGCCGGCGAAGGAAGAGGCGCCGGAGGAGAGCGAGGCGCCCGTCACTCCCGCGGGAGAGGCCGTGGACGTGGACGTGGACGTGCACGTGGACGGGGAGGATCCAGGCGCCGGAGAATGACGCGGCCGGGCCCTCGCTCGCTCGTGCTGTTCGCCGCCCTGCTGCTGCCGGCCTGTGAGGGCTGCGAGCTGCTCACCGGACCGGAGCATCAGATCCGGCGGGAGCTCAAGCGGCTCGGCCAGGAGGGCTACCGGGGCGAGGGGCTCGAGGCGGACTTCGACCTGGCGATCAGCGCCATCCGCATCCAGGGGGAGCGCGCCGAGGTCTTCGCCCGGGTGGACGTGGAGGGGAGCTACCGCGGCAGCGAGGTGAGCTGCATCTGCGTCGAGCGCTTCTTCCTGCGGCGCGGCGAGGCGGGCTGGGAGCTCGAGGGCTTCCCCCTCGCGCGGCTGGCCGGGGTCACCGACGCCCTCGAGGCCCGGCGGCAGGCCTTCGAGGCCCAGGACGTGGAGGCCTACGGCCGCCTCCTCGGGCCCGGCTATGGCGGCGCGCCCGCGGAGCGCGACGAGGCGCTGGCCCGGCTGGCGAAGATCCTCTCCGGCAGCGGCACGGTGCGGCAGGAGATCCGCCGCCGGGTGCTGCGCATCGAGGCCCGCAAGGCGCAGGTCACCGAGGAGTTCCGCTTCGTCTTCGAGCTCGAGGGCCAGAGCCCGCGGATCGAGGAGGGGCGCGCCGCCTACGTGCTGGAGCCCACGAACGATGGGTGGCGCTTCGAGAGTGGGCTGTTGTAACGTTCTCCTCCCATGGATGAGACGCTGAAGCACCTCCTCGCGCTGGGTCGTAGCCACTATCAACGCAAGGAGTTCGGCCGCGCCGAACGCTACCTCACCCAGGTCGTCGAGCGGACCCAGAGCTTCGCCGACGTCTACAACATGCTGGGCGTGATCTTCCACGACCAGGGGCAGTTCGCGAAGGCCCGCCGGGCCTTCGAGGCCGCCCTGCGGCTGAACCCGGGCTACACCGAGGCCGCCCTGAACCTGGCCGTGATCTACAACGACATGGGGAAGTATCAGGAGGCCAAGGAGGTTTACACCTCGGCCCTCTCGAAGAGCGCCTCGGCGCCCGGAGAGATGGATCCCTTCGTCAAGGGGAAGATCTCCAACATGTACGCGGACATCGGAGACGTCTTCGCATCGAGCGGCCTCTGGCAGGAGGCCATCCGCGAGTACCGCCATGCCCTCGACCTCTGCCCCACCTTCGTCGACATCCGGATGAAGCTGGCCTCCGCCCTGCGGGACGCCGGCGAGAAGGAAGAGGCGGTGGCCGAGCTGCAGATGGCGGTCGAGCAGAAGCCCGGCTACCTGGCCGGCCAGATCGCGCTGGGCGTCGCCCTCTACTCGGCGGGCCGGGTGGACGAGGCGGTGGCCTCCTGGGAGGCGGTGCTGGACGCCAACCCCGGCAACCGCACCGCCGAGATGTACCTGAGCCTGGTGAAGTCCGGCGCCGACGCCGACGCGGTCGTGAAGGCCGGGGCCTCGGACGAGCCGGGCAGCACCGGCTGAATCGAGCGAGTCGATGGACGAAGGCGGTATCAAGGTCGGTCGGCTGCTGGGCTTCCCGGTCCAGATCCACCCGAGCGCCCTGATCCTGGGCTTCATCCTGATGATGCCCTACGTCCGCGCCGGGCAGGGGACGATCGCCCTCTACCTGGTGGCGGCCATCGCCCTGTCGATCCTGCTCCACGAGCTGGGCCACGCCCTGGTCATCCGCGCCCTGGGCTGGGAGTCGGTGATCGTCCTCCACGGCTTCGGCGGAGTGACCCTCTCCCGCTCCCGCCCCTCCCCCGGTCAGCAGATCGGCGTCAGCCTGGCCGGCCCGGCCGTGAACTTCGCGCTCCTGGCCGGCGCCTTCGTCGGGCTGCTCTTCTTCTCCACCGGAGCGGTGGCGCAGTTCCTCGACATCCTCTTCATGGTCAACCTCTTCCTGGGCGTCTTCAACGTCCTGCCGATCGTCCCCCTGGACGGAGGGCAGGCCTTCCGCTCGGTGCTGCGGATCTTCACCCCGCGCCGGGCCGACGTCGCCGCCGCCTGGGTCTCGATGGCCCTGACCGTGCCGATCCTCGCCTGGGCCGCCTCCCAGCGCTCGCTCTTCATGGGCCTGATCGCCCTCTTCCTCGTCTTCACCAACTGGAAGACGGCGACGGGGCAGGAGTAGGCGAGGACCGCGCGCACCTGGACGCGCTCTGACGCAGTGAGCCGTAGCCCGCCTCCCGGGCCTCTATGGCCTTGGGAACCGGTCCCTGCTATGGAAATCCTTCGGAGGATGGGGCTGCATGGCTTTTGCGCTCAAGTTCATCAGTGGGAAGTACCAGGGTGGTGAGTTTCCGCTGCGCCCGAACCGAGAGATCGTCATCGGGCGGAGCTCCGAGCTCGACATGGTCCTCGTGGAGGACATGGTCTCGCGCAAGCACGCGAAGATCGTGACCAGCGAGTCCAACGTCGTCATCCAGGACCTCGGCAGCACCAACGGCACCTTCGTCAACGGCGAGAAGATCAAGAAGGCTCGCCTCAAGGAGGGCGACCGGATCCTCGTCGGCACCTCGATCCTGAAGCTCATCGCCAAGTCGAGCGGCGGGCCGGTGGACGAGGCCGAGGCCCGGGTGCAGATGGAGGAGGCGGCCAAGAAGGGCAAGCGCGACTCCACCATGTCCGGCCGCGTCGAGGACGTGCCGGTGCCCGACCTCCTCCAGCTCTTCCAGACCAGCAAGCGCAGCGGCGTGCTGGTGATCAAGGCCGAGCAGACCGGCCGCGTCTTCCTGCGCGAGGGCAGGGTCTACTACGCCGTGATCGGAGACGATCACGACCTCGGACCCCAGAAGGCCTTCAACCGGATCGTCGCCTGGGAGGAGGGCCGCTTCGAGCTCTCTCCGCCCTCGGACGAGGAGTTCATGATCGAGCTCGACGAGGCCCCCGAGGCCCTGATCATGGAGGCCCTGCGCCAGCTCGACGAGCTGCGCCAGGTGCGCCAGGATCTCCCCTCGGTCGACGCCGTGGTAGAGCTCGAGAAGCCCATCGCGGCGCCCCTCTCCGACCTCGAGCCGGACTACCTCGACGTCCTGCAGCTGGTGCACAACTTCACCACGCACCAGGACGTCCTCGATCAGTCCGAGCAGGGGGACCTGGAGACCTCGCAGATCCTGGCCCACCTGATCCAGAAGGGCTACATCACCGAGGTGTGACGGCCGGCGTCGCCGGCCGCCCCTCGGTCCTCGTCGGTCGGCTGACCCCTAGGGGGCCAGCAGGTCGCCGCTCACCGCCGTCGCCGGCGAGAGGGTCTCGGTGATCTGCCGCGCGCCGGGGTAGGGCACCCGCTTCACCGTGATCCGCTCCAGCGCCCACGCCTCCGGTGCGGTGACCGTGCTGCGCAGGTTGTTGGTCAGGGTGAAGGTGTAGTCGGTCAGGCCCTGGGTGTAGGCCGGCCGGGTCGCCCGCCCGTCGATGGCACCGGTGCTCGGGTTGAAGACCACGCCGGCGGCGTCGCGGTCGAGCTGCACCTGCCGGGGCGTGATGGCGCCGGAGGTGTTGCTGCACTGGGGCTCGATGGTGTCCTGGGTCCCGCCCGCGGCGTGGGAGGCCACCGGGTTCAGGTTGGCGTCCACCAGGATGACCGAGAAGGTGCCGGTCCCGCCGAAGGGGACGTCGAGGGCGAGGGAGCCGCTGGCGGTGCTCCAGAGGCCGAGGCCGGCGTCCACCGGGCCCTGCTCGGAGACCATGCCGGTGAGCAGGATCTTCACCCAGCGCCAGATCCGGCCCTCGCCCACGGCGCCGCCGGCGGGGGTGTAGGAGCCGTTCTCGTCGGCGTCGAACCAGCTCTCGCCGGGGTTCCACATCCCGTCGTCGTTCTCGTCGAGGTAGGGCTCGCCCTGCAGGGCGTCGTGGGCGCCGGTGAGGGTGCCGTTGGTGTGGACCACCAGGGTGGCGAAGCCGTCCCGGGGGTTGCGGGTCTTGCCCGAGGCGGAGTCCAGCCAGCGGGGCTCGCCGTTGACCGCGTCCCCCTCGGGGGTCGTGTCCTTGGGCACCTGGCCCGGCGAGAGCACGAAGAAGATGTCGCCGTTCGCGTCGACCTCGAGGGTGCCGGTCTCGGTGAGCACACCGAAGCGGTTCAGATCGAAGGGGACGTCCACGCCGTTGCGATCCCGGGCCGACACGTTGCAGGGCAGGCGCAGGTCGTCCTCCCCCGAGCGCGGCACGCCCACGTTGCTGGCCGTGCAGGAGAAGGAGAAGGAGGCGCCGTCGATCGGCGTGGGCTCGATCACCTGCACCGAGGTCTGGGCCTGCTTCTGCTTGCCGAAGAGGTCCTGGTAGGAGGCCGAGATCCGGTACTCGCCCTGGACCACCGGGGCGTACCAGGTGACGGTGCCCTCACCGCCCACGGTGCGGATCGTCTCGGTGGTCGTCTCCTTGCCCTGCTCGAAGGTGCCGCCGGTGCAGGTGACGTTGATGGTCGTACCGTCCTTCACCGGCTCGTCCAGCGCGATCGCGCGGACCGTGACGGTGGCGCTGCTGCTCCCGTCCCCGGGTACCTGCTGGGGATTGACGCTGATGATCAGCGTGGAGTCGTTGCCGCCACCGCAGGCAGCGAGGAGGAGACCGATGAGAGCCCAGGATCGAGGTGAACGCTTCATGATCACCGAATTGTAGCCCACGGGGTTCGGAAAGGGCGAGAGGGTGGCCTCTTGCCCACAGGGGGGCGCCGGAGTTAGGACTCTAGGGGTGACCGTCATCTCAGCAACCGGCCTGCCCACCTCCCAGGACTTCAACGGGCGCAAGATCCTGGTCGTCGACGACGACCCGGCGGCGATCCGCTTCATCCAGGAAGGCCTTGGCTCCGGGTACGACTTCCTCTCCGCCAACGACGGCGAGGCCGCCCTGGCCGCGGTGCGGGACAACCTCCCCGACATCATCCTCTGCGATGTCGAGATGCCCAAGATGAACGGGCTGGAGGTCTGCCGGATCCTGAAGAACAACCGGCGCTTCTCCTTCATCCCCTTCATCCTGATGACCGCGCGCGAGGAGTCCTCCTTCAAGGTCGAGGGCCTCGACCTCGGCGCGGACGACTACCTCATCAAGCCCTTGAACCTCTTCGAGCTCGCGGCGCGCGTCCGCTCGATGCTCCGGATCAAGAGCCTGCAGGACGAGCTGATCTCCACCAACGCCCGGCTGCAGGACATCAACGAGAAGCTCCACGAGCTCTCGATGACCGACACCCTCACCGGGCTCTACAACCGGCTCTTCTTCACCAAGCGCTTCGCCTACGAGTTCCAGCGCTCCGATCGCTACCGCTCGCCGCTGACCTGCGTGATGATCGACATCGATCACTTCAAGCAGGTCAACGACACCCACGGGCACCAGGTGGGCGACACCGTGCTCAAGGGGGTCTCGAAGGTCCTGACCGCCGCGCTGCGCAAGGTCGACATCCTGGCCCGCTACGGCGGGGAGGAGATCGTCGTGGTCCTGCCCGAGACGCCCCTCGAGCGGGGCGCCGAGGTGGCCGAGCGCCTGCGCAAGTCGGTGGCCGAGGCGAAGTTCGAGCACGACGGCCTCGCGAAGCCGGTCGGGGTGACCATCTCGGTGGGGGTCTCGGCGATCCCCGACGAGACGATCAAGAACGACGACGATCTGCTCCGGGTGGCGGACGCCGCGCTCTACCGGGCGAAGGAGCAGGGCCGCAATCGAGTCGAGATCGGGGCCTGATGCGCCGCCGGTGGGCCTCGCGGATCCTTCCCGCGGCGCTCCTCCTGGGGATCGCGCTCCTCCCGGCCTGTGACGACACGCCCTCGCCCGAGGCCAGCCTGCGGGCCTTCATCGCCGCCGCCGCCGCGGGGGATCACGATCGGGCCTGGGAGGGGCTCACCCCCGAGACCCGCCAGGCCGCCGACGTGATGGTGGCGGCCGTGCGCGAGGCCCTCCTGGCCGCCGGCGAGACCCCTCCCCGGGACGGCAAGGCGCTGATCTTCGGCCAGGGCCTGGAGATGATCCGGGAGGTGGAGTCGATCGAGGAGCTCTCCCGTGAGGGGGGCGTCGCCCGCCTGCGGGTGAAGGATCCGGGCGGAGAGACCGTGGAGCTCGAGATGCGCCTCCAGGAGGGGCGCTGGCGGCTCCACCTGCCGCTGGAGGACTGAAGGGGGTTGGCGCCCCGGGGCGCCGCTGTGCGATCCTCTCCCCCGTGACCCGCAGCCACGGGAGGGAACCATGCGGCGCATCCTGCTTCCGATCTTCGCTTCGACCCTGCTCCTCTTCGCCTCGCCGGCCTGCGGCCCGGTCGACGACAGCGGAGGCGACGGCGGCGCGGACGGCTCGGTGACCGACGGGGGCGGCAGCGATGGTGGTACCAGCGACGGTGGCGCCAGCGACGGTGGAGGGACGACGGATGGCGGCACCACCGACGGGGGCGGCGGGGCCACCTGCACCGACGGCGTGCAGAACGGCGACGAGGAGGGCACCGACTGCGGTGGCTCCTGCCCCACGGCCTGCCCGACCACCTGCAGCGCCGGAGAGTGGCGCTGCCACGAGAACGACAGCCAGCAGTGCGTGGGCACCGACTGGGTGATGCAGGAGGACTGCGCGGCCACCCTGGAGGTCTGCGTCCCCGGGACCCCGCCCTCCTGCGGTGCGGTCAGCTGCAACCCGACCATGGGGGCCGGCGACGCCTGCGGCGGAGTGCTCACCGGCGCCTGGACCTTCGCCGAGGCCTGCTCCGGGGACTCCTTCCAGGACACGGTCCGCCAGGCCTGTGCCACCGCCAGCGTCACCGCCGAGACCTTCCAGTACACCGGCTCCCTCCACTTCGACGGGCCGGGGGTCGGCCTGGTGGCGCGGGACATCGACGTCACCGCCTCGATCAGCCTCTCCTTCCCCAAGACCGACGTCTGCGCCCTGATGGGCTGCGGCACGATCGAGAGCACCCTCCAGCCCTACGTCACCACCGTCTCCTGCTCCGACGCGGTGATCACCTGCGAGTGCGACGTCACCGTGGTGAGCGCCACCCAGGACACGGCGGCCTACAGCGCCACCAACGGCACCGTCTCGATCGACGGACGCACCTGGTACTACTGCGTCGACGGCGGCCAGGCCTCCTTCCGGGAGTACGGCGCCAACGCCACCGAGGACTTCTTCACCCAGGTCTACGTCCGCTGACGGCGACCGGCTGACGCCGGTTGCTTGCCGTCTGCCTTCGGCAGACAGCCGGCGCTCGAAAAAAGGAGGGCCAGTCGAACGACTGACCCTCCTTGGAGCGGGAAACCGGAATCGAACCGGCGACCCTCAGCTTGGGAAGCTGATGCTCTACCAACTGAGCTATTCCCGCATCGAGGGGGGGAAGGTAGGCGGGGCCACCGGAGGCGTCAAGAGGGTAGATTCCTGGGTCTGCCGCCGGCCACCTGCTAGGCTCTCGGGCATGGCAGCACGGGGGAAGCAGGTGCTCGCTCTCTTCGCTCTCACGGCCGGGGTGCTCCTCTGGCCCGGACCGGCGAGGGCTGCCCCGCCGGTGAAGGTGGCCTGGATCCGCGGCGAGGCCTGGGCGCAGTCGGACAAGGCGCCGGCGCGCTTCTACCCGGGGAACCTCCTCGACGGAAAGGCGCAGACGGTCGCCTGCTTCGCCACCGACTCGCTGGCCGAGTCGACCTTCACGGTCGGCTTCACCGGCAAGGCCCAGGCGCGGGAGCTGAGGTTGGTCAACGGCGACGGCCGGAGCCCCGCCGCCTTCGGCAAGAGCGCCCGGGTCGCGAAGCTGATCCTGCTCGAGCCCGAGTACCAGCGGGAGGTCCAGCTGGAGGACGACAAGAAGAAGCAGGTCGTCCGCCTCGATCCGCCGATCACCGCCGATCAGGTCACCCTGCGCATCGCCGAGGTCCACGGCGAGGGCGAGATGGTCTGCCTCTCGGACCTGATCTTCGTGGCCCGCGGCAAGCCCCTCTCGGGGGCGGCGTCCTATCCGAAGTGGAAGGGCCTGGCCTCGAAGATCCAGGGCGCCTGGGTCGCCGGCCCCGCGGGGGCCGCCGAGAAGTTCCTCACCCTGCGCCACGACGGCAGCTACCGCTTCGTCCTGCGGCCGAACGACCCCGACCTGAAGGGCTTCGCGATCAACGGGCGCTGGACCCTCGTCGGCCAGAAGCTGACCTTGAGCGGCGGCGGCCCGCCCCTGGCCGCGCGGGTGAAGCACGCCCTGGTCGAGGACGACATGGGGGAGCCGATGCAGACCCTCACCCTGAAGGGCAGGGTCGCGGGCAAGAAGACGATCGTCCCCGATCAGTACCGGGACAGGTTCTGACTCGATCTCAGTGAACGGCCGCGGCGAAGCCGCGGAAGTACTCGAGGATCTCGTCCAGGATCGGGTCGGCCCCCTCCGCCTGGAAGCCCTCGCCGCCATTGTCGAGCCAGACCCCGCCGCAGACCTCGCACATGGCGTAGGGGTAGGCGTGGTTGGTCGAGGCCTCGATGACCATCAGGTCGGCGAGATCCTCGGCGCAGGTCCCGGCGGGTTCGTCGAGGTTCACCCGGCCGCCGAGCGCGTCGAGGCCGGGCAGCCGGTTGCGCAGGAGGGCCCGCGAGAGCTCACCCGAGTCGATCCAGACGCCGTTGCATTCGGAGCAGCGGGCGAAGACCAGATCGTCTTCGGTCGCCAGCTCCTCCATCTCCATACCGCTACACTGCGGGCAGTCCATCGTTCCTCCTCGCACCCAGGGGCGACGAGCCGTCGCTCGACCTCGGTGCTGGACGAAGCATACCCAGGCGCGCGCGGCCGGTTCAAGCCGCCTCCTGGGGGCCTCGCGCCGACCGGCGATCAGCGGGCGCGCAGGCGCCGGATGTTCGCGCCGAGTCCCCGCAGCTTCTTCTCGATCTGCTCGTAGCCCCGGTCGAGGTGGTAGACCCGGTGCACGGTGGTCGGGCCCTCGGCGCGCAGCGCGGCGATGACCAGGCTGGCGCTCGCCCGCAGGTCGGTCGCCATCACCTGGGCGCCCGAGAGGGACTTCACGCCGTGCACGATGGCGGTGCGGCCGTCGACCTGGATCCTCGCGCCCATCCGGGCCAGCTCCGAGACGTGCATGAAGCGGTTCTCGAAGACCGTCTCCTGGATCGAGGAGTCGCCCGAGGCCACCGTGCACAGCGCCATGAGCTGGGCCTGCATGTCGGTGGGGAAGCCGGGGTGGGGCGCGGTGCGGAGCTGCACCGGGCGGGGCCGGCGGGGCGCGTTCACCGTGAAGCTGTCCGCGCCGCGCTGGACGCGGGCGCCCGCCTCCTCGAGGCGGTCGAGGACCGCGCCGAGGTGCTCCGGGCGGCAGCCGGCCACGGTGACCTCACCGCCGGTGATGGCGGCGGCCACCCCGAAGGTGGCGGCCTCGATCCGGTCCGGGAGGATGGCGTGGGGTGCCGGGCGCAGATCCCCGGGCTGGACCCCCTCGACCTCGATCCGGCCGGTGCCGTCACCCGTGATCTTTGCGCCCAGGCCCCGGAGGAAGTCGGCGAGGTCGACGATCTCGGGCTCCCGCGCCGCGTTCTCCAGGACGCTGCTGCCCCGGGCCAGGACGGCGGCCATGAGCACGTTCTCGGTGCCGGTGACCGTGGGCATGTCGAAGGCCACCCGGCCGCCGGTCAGGCGCCGGGCCTGGGCCTCGACGTAGCCGTGGGCCAGCTCGATCCGGGCGCCCAGGGCCTCGAGCCCCTTGAGGTGCTGGTCGATCGGGCGGGCGCCGATGGCGCAGCCGCCGGGCAGCGAGACCCGCGCCCGGCCCCAGCGGGCCAGCAGGGGGCCGAGCACCACCACCGAGGCGCGCATGGTCTTCACCAGGTCGTACTCGGCGACGGGCAGGACGTCGCGGTCGACCTCCACGATCACCCGATCCTTCGCCCGGCCGCTGCCGCGGTGGGCGTAGGCGCCGCAGCGCGAGAGCAGGCGGATCATCGTCCGGACGTCGGCGAGATCGGGGACGTTGCGCAGCTCGTGCTCCCCCTCGCAGAGGAGGGTGGCGGCGAGGATGGGCAGGGCGGCGTTCTTCGCCCCGCTGGTGCGAACGGTTCCGGAGAGGGGCTGTCCACCTTCGATCTTCAGCCGATCCATCTGCAGCGGGCCTCCCGTGGTCCGCAGGGGGCCCGCCTGGGCTCCCGGCCGGGACCTCTCCCGGGTGGAGGTGAGCGAGTCGAGGACGGCGGTCTGGGTGGTCTGGAGCATCTTCCTGTCTTCGAATCGCAAGGCGAGTGCCAGCCCGGGCCCGAGGGGCGGGGTGACGCAAGGCCGCGAAATCACGGCGCTCTGGCTCTATCCCGGGGATCCGTGCGTGTCAACGCCGACACTGACGGGGCCGTCAGGCCCGCGCCACCAGGAGCCGATCGTGTCCCGCCAGGTCCCGCCGGACCTCGGCTGCGCTCCAGCCGAGCGCGAGGGCCTCGGCGCGCAGGGTCGGGCCCTGCTCCTCGCCGTGCTCGAGGAGGAGGTGCCCTCCGGGGAGGAGGAAGGCTCTGCCCTCCCGCAGGATCCGCCGGGAGAGGGCGAGGCCCTCCTCCGGGGCCAGCAGGGCCATCCGCGGCTCGTGCCGCACCTCCGGGGGCAGGCCCTCCCAGCTCGCCGGAGCGATGTAGGGCGGGTTCGCGGTCAGGGCCGCGAAGCGCTCGCCCTCGGCGAGGGCCTCGAAGAGGTCGCCCTCCCGCTGCTCGTAGCGCTCGCTCACGCCGAGCTGCTCGGCGTTCTCGCGGGCCAGGGCCGCGGCGTCCGGCGAGAGCTCCACGGCCACCACCGAGAGGGTGGGGCGCTCGGCGGCGAGGGTGACGCCGATGCACCCGCTGCCGCTGCAGAGATCGAGCACCGGGTCCTGCCCACCACCGGGGATCAGGGCGAGGGCGGCGTCGACCAGCAGCTCGGTCTCGGGGCGGGGCACCAGCACCCGGCTGTCGATCCGGAAGCTCCGGCCGTAGAACTCGCGCCGCCCCAGGAGGTAGGCCACCGGCTCGCCGGCGGCCCGGCGCTCGACCAGGCGGCGGAAGGCGGCCCGCTCGTCCTCGTCCACCGGGCGGTCGTGATCGAGGTAGAGCTGGAGGCGCTCGCAGGAGAGCACCTCGGCCAGGAGCAGCTCGGCGTCGAGGCGCGGGCTGCTCGCCCCCTTCTTCTCGAAGAAGGGCGTCGTCCAGCCCAGCAGCTCCTTCACCGTCCAGCTGCCCGCGGGGGAGCCGGCGGTCACGGACGGGAGGCCTTGAGCGCCTCGGCCTGGAAGTGCGTGCGGCAGGCGACGATGACGTCGTCGAGATCTCCGTCGAGCACGCCGTCGAGGTTGTGCCGGGTCAGGCCGATGCGATGATCGGTGAGGCGATCCTGGGGGAAGTTGTAGGTGCGGATCTTGTCGGAGCGATCGCCGGTGCCCACCATGCTCCGGCGCATCTCGGCGCGCTCGTCGTGGGCCTTCTGCTGCTCGGCCTCGAGGATGCGCGAGCGCAGCACCATCAGCGCCTTCGCCTTGTTCTTGTGCTGGCTCTTCTCGTCCTGCATCGCCACCGTGATGCCGGTGGGGAGGTGGGTGATGCGCACCGCCGAGTCGGTGGTGTTCACGCTCTGCCCGCCTGGCCCGCTGGAGCGGTAGACGTCGATGCGCAGGTCGCTCGGATCGATCTTCAGATCGACCTCCTCGGCCTCGGGCAGGACGGCCACCGAGGCCGCCGAGGTGTGGATCCGCCCCTGGCTCTCGGTCTCGGGCACCCGCTGCACCCGGTGGACCCCGCTCTCGAACTTCAGGTGGGAGTAGACCGCCTCTCCGGCCAGCCGGATCATCGCCTCCCGCACGCCGCCGCGATCGCTCTCGGAGACCGAGAGCATCTCGGCCTTCCACCGGTGGCGCTCGGCCAGCCGCAGGTACATCCGCATCAGGTCGCCCGCGAAGAGGGCCGCCTCCTCGCCGCCGGTGCCGGCCCGGATCTCGAGGATGACGTTCTTCTCGTCGTACGGGTCCTTGGGCAGGAGGAGGACCTCGAGCGCCTTCTCCAGGTTCTCCTTGCTGGCGCGCAGCTCGGAGAGCTCCTCTCGCGCCATCTCCAGCATCTCCGGGTCGCTCTCGGCCTCGAGGAGCTCCTCGGCGTCCTTGATCTGCTGGAGGACCGCGCGGGCCTCGCGCAGCTTGAGGACCAGCGGCTCGATCCCGGCGCGCTCCTTGGCGACGGCCTGGAACTCACCTGGCCTCGCAGCGAGCTCGGGCTGCGACATCTTTTCGGTCAGCTCGTCGAAGCGACGCTCGACGTTTTCGAGTTTGTCCCACATGGCCGCACCGTTAATAGCACGAAGAAAAATAATGGCTCGCGGATCCGGCCCCGCGTACCATGACCTCCGTGGCAAGCGCCAAGCGAAAGCAGGGCACCCCGGACCTCCGGGCCCTGGAAGACACCCTGGTCGAGGCCGCCCTCGAGGCCCGGAAGAAGGCCTATGCGCCCTACTCCGGCTTCCTGGTGGGGGCCGCCCTCCTGACCGAGAGCGGGGAGATCGTCGGGGGCTGCAACGTCGAGAACGCCTCCTACGGCCTCTCGATCTGCGCCGAGCGGACGGCGGTGGCCCGGGCGGTGGCCCAGGGGCACCAGCACTTCACCATGGTGGCGGTCGCCACCCAGAGCTCCCCCCCCTCGCCCCCCTGCGGCGTCTGCCTGCAGACCCTGGCAGAGTTCGAGACCGACCTGCGGGTCGTGCTGGTGAACCCCCAGGGTGAGCGCGCCCGCCTCCAGCTCACGACCCTCCTCCCGGTCCGCTTCCAGAAGAAGAGCCTGGAAGACTAGGCGGGGGCTCCCCCGATCCGGTAGCCCTCACCCCCGGATTGGGGCTACAAGGCTGCATCCATGGACTTGCTCTTCTCCGGCGGCACCATCGTCACGATGGACCCCGAGCGGCGGGTGCTCGAGGGGGACCTCCTGGTCCGGGACGGCCGCATCGTCGCGCTGGGGGAGATCCCCGGCGAGGTGCTGGCCGCCGGGCACGGGCAGCGGCCCGTGGACTGCCGGGGCAAGATCCTCATCCCGGGCCTGATCCAGAGCCACGTGCACCTCTGCCAGACCCTCTTCCGGGGACAGGCCGAGGAGCTGGAGCTCCTGGACTGGCTGCGCGAGCGGATCTGGCCCTTCGAGGCGGCGCACGACCCCGAGAGCCTGCGGGTGAGCGCCGAGCTGGGCATCGCCGAGCTCATCGCCGGGGGGACCACGGCCTGCCTGGACATGGGCACCGTCCGCCACACCGACGCCATCTTCGAGGCGGCCGAGGAGACCGGCTTCCGACTCACCGGCGGGAAGGCCATGATGGACGTGCGGCGGGGGCTGCCGGCGGGCCTCCGGGAGAAGACCTCCGACTCCCTGAAGGAGAGCGACCGCCTGCGAGAGCGCTGGGAGGGCGAGGCCGGGGGCCGGCTGCGCTACGCCTACGCGCCCCGCTTCGTCCTCTCCTGCACCGAGGAGCTGCTGCAGGGGGTGGCCGAGCGCTGCGCCGACGGGGCCCGGGTGCACACCCACGCCTCGGAGAGCCAGGAGGAGCTGGCGGCGGTGCGCGAGCGCAGCGGCCTGGACAACGTCGCCTACCTCGACCGCCTCGGCCTCACCGGTGAGCGGGTGGCCCTGGCTCACTGCGTCTGGCTCACCGCCCGCGAGCAGCGGATCCTCGCCGAGACGGGGACCCACCTCCTCCACTGCCCCTCCAGCAACCTGAAGCTGGGCTCGGGGCTGGCGAAGATCCCCGAGCTGGAGGCCCTCGGCGTGCACGTCGCCCTCGGCCCCGACGGGGCGCCCTGCAACAACAACCTCGATCAGTGGGTGGAGATGCGGCTGATGGCGCTCATCCACCTGCCGCGGGTGGGGCCGGCCGGCTTCCCGGCCCGCAAGGTCTTCGAGGCCGCCACCCTCGGGGGGGCGCGCGCGCTCGGCCTGGAGCAGGAGGTGGGCTCCCTGGAGGTGGGCAAGCGGGGCGACCTGGCGGTGCTCGACCTCCAGCGCCCCGCGACCCTGCCCGGCGGGCAGGATATCTACAGTCGGCTCGTCTTCTCGGCGGGCCGGGATTGTGTCGAGACGGTGGCCATCGACGGCCAGATCGTGTTCGATCACGGGGTCTTCCTCACCCTCGACCGAGATCGGGTGCTGCGGGAGGCCGACGCCCACGCGAGAGCGATCGTCGGCCGGATCGGCTAGCGCCAGAAGGTACCGCCATGAAGAAGCTGAAGCTCGTCACCCTCCTCGTCGCCGTGGCGACCCTCGGCGCGATCGCCGGGAGCGCGGCCACCGCCGTCGCCGCCAAGACCAGCACCCGCTACCTGGTCTTCTTCGAGCCGGGGTCCTCCTGGAACTACGGCACCGGCATCCGCCTGCAGACCGGCTTCGCCAAGCACGTCGTCTACTTCAAGAAGGCCTTCAAGGCGAAGCAGGTGACCCACGTCGGCTCGGTGAAGGGCAAGAACCTCGTGCTGGCGCTCGGCCCGAAGGGCGCGACCAAGGCCGACATGAAGGCCCTGGCCCAGGGCGATCCGATGGTGAAGGCCGGGGTGCTGAAGTTCGAGGTCCGGGACTGGACCCTCGACTTCGAGGGCGACGACGAGGGGGGCTTCTCCGAGGACGAGCTCTCCGACGCCGATATAGAGGCGTACTAGCGGGGGAGAGCTCCGCTCCCCCCCGCGGGCCCCCCCAGGGCGAGCCAGCGTGTACTCGGGACCGCTGCGCTGCGGCGGCTTCGCGCCGCCTTCGCGCGCTTCTGCCCGGGGTCGTCGGATCTCATTCGCGGGGGAGAGCTCCGCTCCCCCTCCTGGCGGCTAGCCGCCGCTCTTGAGCCAGAGGCGCAGGGACTCCTGGGCGCGGATCCGGCGGCCGGAGACCTCGCTGCGCAGCTCGTTCTTCAGCCGCTTGCCGTGGAGGAGGCGCGCCTTCTGGGTGTCCCGCCGGTGGAAGTCCAGGAAGGCCAGCAGCTCCTTCTTGATCTCCTCGTCGTAGATCGGGCAGCCCACTTCGAGCCGGCGGTCGAGGTTGCGCGGCATCCAGTCGGCGCTGGTCAGGTAGACCTTCTCGTCGCCGCCGTTGAAGAAGACCAGGATCCGGCTGTGCTCGAGGAAGCGATCGATGATGCCGGTGGCCTCCATCCGGGCCTTGCGCTTCTTGCCGGCGATGACCGGTGAGAACATCCCGCGGACCATCAGCTCGACCTCCACCCCGGCCTCGGCCGCCTCGTAGAGGCGGTGGGTCAGCTCGGGATCGGTGATGTTGTTGAGCTTCACGGTGATCCGGGCGCGCAGGCCGGCCTTCGCGTTCTCGATCTCCTGGCAGATGAGGCGATCGAACTTCCGCCGGGCGTTGAAGGGTGAGACGAGCAGGTGGCGGTAGCCCGAGACCTCGTAGGTGCCGGTGAGGAACTCGAAGACCCTCGCCACCTCCCGGGTGATCTTGCGGTTGGTGGTGAGCAGGACGTGGTCGCTGTAGAGGCGAGCGGTGGTCTCGTTGAAGTTTCCGGTGCCGATGCAGGCGTGGAGGTCGTCGCCCTTGCTGCTGCGCCGGGTGACGAGGATCAGCTTGGAGTGGACCTTCAGGCCCTGCACCCCCTGGATCACCCGGACGCCCTCGCGCTGCAGCTCCTCGGACCAGTGGATGTTGGCCTGCTCGTCGAAGCGAGCCTGCAGCTCGATGACCGCCGTGACCTCCTTGCCGTTCTTCGCCGCGTTGATGAGGGCCTTGATGACGGAAGACTGCGAGGCCAGGCGATAGAGGGTGATCTGGATCGACCGCACCTTCGGGTCGATCGAGGCCTCCCTCAGCAGGTCGATGACGTGGGTGAAGGACTGGTAGGGGAAGTGCAGCAGGACGTCGCCCCGCTGCATGCGGGCGAGGATGCTGCTGGCGCCCTCGAGGGCGGGGTGGGGCGCCGGCACGTGCCGGCGGTAGCGCAGGTTGGCCTTGCCCACGGCCGGGAAGCGGATGAGGTCCTTGAGGTTGTGGTAGCGGCCTCCGGGCAGGAAGTCGCTGTCGCTCCCCTTGAGCCCCAGCTTGCGGGTGAGCAGGCGCCGCGTGTCGTCGGGCATCGAGCGGTCGTAGACGAAGCGCACCGGGTCGCCCGCCTTCCGCTTCTCCAGGCTCTTGGCGACCTTGTCGACGTAGCTCTCGAAGACGTCGTCGTCGATGTCCAGCTCGGCGTCCCGGGTGAGCTTGATCGTGTAGGCCTCGGCTTCATCCACGCCGAGGGTGGCGAAGAGCACCACCAGGCGGTGCCGGATGATGTCGTCCAGCCAGATCAGGGTCGCGCCGCTCTTCGAGGGGAGCTGCACGAAGCGGGGGAGCAGGTCGGTGGGCAGCCGGATGAGGGCGTGGAGCGGCCGCTTGCCCGGGCGGCAGCGGTGGAGGCGGCAGGCGAAGTAGATGTCGTAGTCGTTTAGGTCCGGGACGTCGGCGACCTGGTCGAGCATCACCGGCATCAGGGTGGGCCGGACCTCCTCCTCGAAGTAGGTGCGGACGAAGTCGGTCTGCGCCTCGTCGAGGGTGTTCTCGTCGACGAAGTGGATGCCCTCGGCGGCCAGGGCCTCGAGGGTGGCGGTGTGGGCGGCGTCCCGCCGCCGCTGCTGCTCGAGGACGATCCGGTTGATCTGCCTGAGGACCGTGGCCGGATCGTGAGGCACGTACTTGCGGGCCTGCTTGCCGAGCTTGGCCAGCCTCTTGAGGGTGGCGACCCGCACCCGGAAGAACTCGTCGAGGTTGGAGGAGAAGATGCCGAGGAAGCGGATCCGCTCCTCGAGAGGGACGAGGGGGTTCTCGGCCTCCTGTAGCAGGCGCTCGTTGAAGGAGAGCCAGCTGATCTCCTTGTTGCGAATCTCGTTCGAGTCCAACCCCAGGAGCATAGGCACAGATCTGGAGCGGGGGGTAACATTCGGTACGGGTTGGCGATGCCATGAGCGAGGTCGCGGAAAAGGCCCCCGGCGTGGGGGCGCTCGAGCTGGTGCCCGGCCGCCCGCTCCTCCCCGAGCTGCGGCGGGTGGCCCGGGAGCAGGTGGAGGCGAACCTGGACGAGCTCGCGGCGCGCGACCTGCCCGCCGACGAGCTGGTCCACGAGGTCCGCAAGCGCTGCAAGAAGGTCCGGGCCCTCCTGCGGCTGCTGCGCCCCGCGCTCGGCGAGGCGGTCTACCGCCGCGAGAACGCCGCCTTCCGCGACGCCTCACGCCTGCTCGCCGAGTGGCGGGACGACGACGCCCTCCTGGAGGCCTGCGAGGCCCTCGAGGGCACGCTCGGCACGCCGGGCCTGCGCCGGAGTCATTCGGCCCTCGTGGGCCGGCTGCGCGCCCGGCGGGAGGCCCTGCGCGCCGACCCCGGGCACCTCGAGGAGCGGCTCGGCGCCTTCGCCCACGCGATGGACGAGGCCCGGCAGCGGATGGCCGGCTGGGAGCTGCGGGGCTCGGGCCGCAAGACCCTGCGCCGCGGTCTGCGCCGGACCTACGCCCGGGGGCGGCGGGAGCTCGCCCGCTGCGAGGAGGCGCCCGGCGAGGAGGCCTTCCACGGCTGGCGCAAGCGGGTGAAGTACCACGGCTACCACCTGCGCCTGCTCCAGGGCGCCTGGCCCGCGGGGCTGGCCGCCCGCCTCGAGCGGGTGAAGGCCCTCGGGCAGTGCCTGGGGGACCACCACGACCTCACCGTGCTGGGGCAGCGCGTGAGGCAGGAGGGTGGGCGCCTGGGCCTCGAGCCCCGGGCGCGCGGCGCCTACCTGCGCTTCCTGAAGGCCCGGCAGCGGGCCCTGGAGACCCGAGCCCTGGAGGAGGGCGCCTTCTTCTTCGTCGATCCCCCGGCGGCCGAGGCCCGGCGCCTCCTGGCCTACTGGGAGCTCGCGGGCCGGCGCTGAACCCTCAGGCGTTCGCCGCCAGGTGACGCAGCACCCGGGGAGGATGGAGGGCGAGGAGGTGGCCGGGGCCCCCCGGGTGCCACTCCACCTGGGCCGCGCCGGCCTTCTTGAGGCGCCAGGCGGGATCCGCGCGCCCCAGCAGCCCGGCCAGGAGCAGGTCGAGGTGGGGGGCGTGACCCACCACCGCGATGATCCGGCACTCCAGCTCGGCGATGAGGGTGAGGGACTGCGGGATCGAGCCGAAGGGCTCGAGGTGGGCGCTCTCGAGCTGCTCCACCTCGGCCTCGCCGCAGGCCTCGCGCAGGAGGTCGGCCGTCTGGCGGGCGCGCAGGTAGGGGCTCGAGAGGATCAGCCCCGGGGCGCCGGAGGCCAGCACCAGCCCCCGGGCCGCCTGCCGGGTGCGCTCGAGGCCCCGCTCGGTGAGGTGGCGCTCGGCGTCCTCGCGAGGGCAGCCCGGCTCTCCCCGCTCGATGGCGATCCCGTGGCGGAAGAGGAGGATGTGCTTGGGATCCATGGGCTCTCCCCGGTCTACTTTCCGGCCTTCTTCCCCGGGGCCTTCTTGCGGGAGCGGGCGTCCTTCTTGCGCTTGCCGCGGCTCTCGAGGGCCGCCTCCATGCGCTCGATGACGGTCTCGAGGACCTGCACCCGCGCGTGGCGCTTGTCGTCTCCGGCCACCAGGGTCCAGGGCGCATCGTGGGTGCTGGTGCGATCGACCATCTCGTTCACCGCGGCCTCGTAGGCGCCCCACTTCTCCCGGTTGCGCCAGTCCTCGTCGGTGATCTTGAACTGCTTCCAGGGGGTCGCCTGCCGCTCCTCGAAGCGGCGCAGCTGCTCCTCCTTGCTGATGTGCAGCCAGAACTTGCACAGCACGATTCCGTGGTCGATGAGGTGGTCCTCGAAGGCGTTGATCTCCCCGAAGGAGCGCCGCCACTCGGTCTCGGTGGCGAAGCCCTCCACCCGCTCGACGAGCACCCGCCCGTACCAGGAGCGGTCGAAGATCCGCACCATGCCGTCCGCGGGGATCTCGCGCCAGAAGCGCCAGAGGTAGTGCTGCAGCTTCGCCTCGCCCTCGGGCGCGGCGATCCGGACGACCCGGTAGAGGCGGGCGTCGATGGGGGAGATCAGGCGGCGGATGGCGCCGCCCTTCCCGCCGGCGTCCCAGCCCTCGAAGGCGCAGACCGTCGCGATGCGCTGCTGGTAGAGCTCCCAGCCCAGGGCCTGCAGCCGGGTCTGGGCGGCGGCCAGCCGGGAGCGGTAGCCCTTCTTGGTGAGCTTCGCCGAGAGGTCCACGGTGTCGAGGATGGTGTGCCCGGCCTCGGCGGAGGGATCCCCCGAGGGCCGGGAGGGCTTCTCGGCGGCGTGGTCCAGGGCCCGGCGCGTGGTCTCGAGGATCAGCTCGGCGGCGGTGATGTCCCGGTAGAGGGGATCGGTCGACTCGACCACGTGCCAGGGGCAGGCGCCGGTGTCGGTGATGCGGATCGCGCGCTCGGTCGCGGCCATCATCCGCTCGTAGTGCTTCGCGTACTTCTTCGCCATCGGCGAGACGGTCCAGTTCTTCTTCTTCGACTCCTTGTGGCGCCTCTTCTGGGCGTCGGCGGAGAGGTGAAGCCAGAGCTTCACCAGGATCGCGCCGCCGTCGCTGATGGTGCGCTCGAAGTCGGCGATCTGGTGCAGGCGCCGCTCGAAGCTCGCCTCGTCCAGCTCCTCGAAGCCCCGGCCATTGATGGGGTCGGTGTACCAGCCGCCGAAGAGCACGCCGGTGCGCCCCCCCGGGGGGAGCTGCTGCCAGTAGCGCCAGGCCCAGGGGCGGGCCGCCTCCTGGTCCGTGAGCTGCCAGAAGCTCACGGTGTTGACGGTGCGCGCGTCGAGCCAGCCGGTCAGCTGATTGACCAGCAGGCTCCTCCCCGCGCCCTCGACCCCCGCCACGAGGATGATGATCGGCCGGCCCGCCGCGGCAGCATCCTGCTGCGCCTGGACCAGCCCCATCCTCAGCTCCGGCACGCGCTTCTCGAACTGGGCCTTCGAGAGCTTGTGCCCCACCTCCGCAGCCTCGAACATTCCACCACCCTAAACCAGAAATCATGATTCCCGAACACGCCCGGCTTGCAGGCCGCACCCGCCTGCGGCGTCAGGCCTCGGTCACCTAGCTAAGGCTAGGCTCCCTCACCCTTCCTTGCATCCGGGCACGTCCGCGGCGCCATCCGCTGTTCGGGAATCATGATCTCTGGTTTAGCGCGCCGGCGCGTGCGGCGCAGCAGGCGGGCTGACGAGAAGACGCCCCTCTCCCGGGGGTGGGAGAGGGGCGGGACGGGCCTCGTCGAAGACCTGGGACCGGCGATCGTGCTCCACGGGGAGGCAGGCGGCGGAGGTGAGGAGGACGAGGGCGAGGGCGAGGGTGGCGTCGAAGCGGGGGTTGAGCACGGTTGGCTCTCCTTTCGCCCCCTTCAACACCGGGGCTTCGGGAAAGTGTCACCGGGGGTGCCGACTCCTCCTTCAGGGGCCCAGACCCACCCACTCGGCGCCGTCCTCGAAGACCTCGCGCTTCCAGATGGGGACGTCGGCCTTCAGGGCCTCGATGGCGTGGCGGCAGCCCTCGAAGGCCTCCGCCCGGTGCGGCGCGGCCACCGCGATCACCACGGCCAGCTCACCGAGGCCGAGCACGCCCACCCGGTGGTGGATGGCGCAGCGGGCGCCCGGCCAGCGGGCCTCCACCTCGTCGGCGATCCGGCGCAGGACCCGCTCGGCCATCGGCCGGTAGGCCTCGTACTCCAGGCGCACGACCTGCTTGCCCCGGCTCTGGCGCCGCACCTGCCCCTGGAAGGTGACGACGCCGCCGGCGCCGTCGTCGGTGACGCAGGCCTCGACCGCGCGCGGATCCAGCGGCGCGTCGAGGACGGCGATGGCGCCCGGATGCGCGCTCATCCCCCGGCCACCGGGGGGATGATCGCCACCTCGTCGCCCTCCCGCAGGGGGGCGTCGTCGTCCACGAAGTCCTCGTTCACCGCCAGCCGGCAGCGGGGCAGCAGGCGCTCGAGCCCGGGCCACTCGGCCGCCAGCCGGACCCGCAGCGCGCCCACGTCGAGGCCCTCCTCGACGGCCAGTTCGGCCTCGCTCTGGCCTCCGGCGGCGTCCCGGGCCGCGGCGAAGAAGAGGATCTCAAGCTGCATCGGGGGATGGTTGCACACCCCCTCCCGGACTGCCAAGATGACCGGACTGCCCCGGTTTTTTCACGGGTGAAACCTCCCGCCTCGCAAAGGGTCGTCTTCATGGTTCTCCTGCGCCGCTTCGCCCTCCCTCTGCTCTTCTGCGCACTCCTCCTCGCCCCGGGCTGCCCCAAGAACAACGGCGACGGGGACGGCGGCACCCCCGACGCCTCGGGCGACGGGGGCGGGACCGACGGCGGCGGCGTCGACGCCGGACCCACCCTCTGCCGCTCCGACTACGAGTGCGACACCGGTGAGATCTGCGAGGACGCCACCGGCGACTGCATCGCCGGCAACGCCTGCAACCCCTCCCTGGGCTTCGCCAACTGCAACTTCCCCACCGACGGGGCGGGCTGCGGGATGACCGGGCCCGAGGACTGCGTCTGTGATCCGGCGGACAGCATCTGCCGCGAGCGCCGCATCCTCTGCGAGCCCTGCGCGTCGAACGAGCAGTGCGGCAACCACCCCCTCTACGACCGGCCCGCCGACTGCGTCTCCTACGGCGGTGAGACGGTCTGCCTGGCCCCCGCGGGCACCCGCGGCTGCCCCCAGGGCTACGAGCCCGACGCCAACAACGTCTGCGTGCCGGCCGGCGGCGACTGCGCCTCGGTCTTCGCCTGCGTCGCCGACGCCGACTGCCCGCCGGCGCGGCCGATCTGCAACCTCTCCACCGGCACCTGCGCCAAGGGCTGCGTCTTCGACCTCGAGACCGGCGACTCGACCTGCGCCAGCAACCAGGTCTGTCACGAGGACGGGAAGTGCCGCCTGCCCTGCGATCCGCAGAACGACAACTGCGCCGACTTCAACCCGGAGTTCATCTGCAAGGAGGACACCGGCGGGAACTGGCGCTGCCGCCACGACGGCTGCATCGACAACATCGAGTGCGAGGTCCCGCAGGACAGCCCCTACGTCGGCTTCTGTGAGCTCACCAGCCACGCCTGCGTCCTCGATCGCTGCCGCCCCGAGCGCACCGAGGCCGACGGCAGCAACCCCGACTGCAAGCTCCCCAACCGCTGTGACAACAGCGGCGCCTGCGTGCCCATGACCTGCCTCGAGCGTGGCGGCGCCCCCCTGGCCTGCCTGCCCAACAACATCTGCTGCGGTGAGTGCCGCAACGTGCTGGGCAACCCCTCCCGCGACGCCTGCGATCCCTGGGCCTGCAACGGCTCCGAGACCCCGCAGGGCGAGCCGGCCCTCGACGGCTGCGTGATCGCCCCGAACCCGCCCTGGTGTCAGTCCTGCGGCGACGACGCCGAGTGCGCGGGCTCGAACCCGGTCGAGGATGCGCGCGACACCGGGAAGTGCCTGAACAACGTCTGCAGCCCCACCTGCCAGACCAACACCGACTGCCCGACCCTCTGGGGCTGCCAGTACCTCTTCGCGGGCTGCGATCCGACCCAGCCCGACCAGTGCGGCACCGGAGGCTCCTGCGTGGACGACGCCCCCTACGGGCCGCAGTGCACCAGCGACAACGACTGCAACACCGACGCGGGCCAGTCCTGCGTGGCCGACCCGGCCGACGGCGTGCAGAAGTGCCACGCGGCCTTCAACGTCTGCGACTGCACCTCGGGTGGAGCGCCCGCCGACACCAACTGCCCCACCGACACTCGCTGCGCCGAGACCGGCTTCCAGAAGCACCGCTGCGTCGCGACCAAGGTCTGCCTCCCGGGCCAGGATCTCTGCCAGTAGCGCCGGCGGCCCCTCACTCCTCCTGGCCTTCCGCCGGCCCGTGAGCTGGCGGAGGCCCGAGCTCGGGCCCAGCTTCGAGGCCTGAAGAGCGCCCATGTCTGCCCCGTCCATCAACGCGCCGAGGCGCCTGCGTGACGACTTCCGCCGCTACCGGGGGGAGTTCGTCCTGGGCTTCCTCGCGCTGCTGACCACCAACCTCCTGGCGCTCTCGATTCCCTGGCTCCTCGAGCAGGCGATCGACGCCCTGGCCAGCCCCGAGATGGGGGGCACCGGGGGCGGGGCCGCGGAGGCGGGCCGCTACGCCCTCTTCATCGCGGGGGTCGCGGTGCTGATGGGGGGCGTGCGCACCCTCAGCCGGGTGGTGATCTTCAACGCCGGCCGCAAGATCGAGTTCGACACCCGCAACGCCCTCTTCGAGCACCTCTCCCGCCTGCCTCCCGCCCACTACCAGCAGATGAGCGTGGGCGACGTCATGAGCCGGGCGGTGAACGACCTGGGGCAGGTGCGGCTGATCTTCGGGCCGGGCATCCTCAACCTGGTCAACACCTCGGTGGCCTACACCGTGGGCCTGGGGCTGATGTTCTCCATCGATCCCTGGCTGACCCTGGCGGCGCTGGCCCCCTATCCCCTGCTCCTGCTGGTGGTGCGCCGCTTCTCCTGGCGCCTCTTCCGCCAGTCCCGCGCGGTCCAGGAGAGCCTGGGCACCCTCTCGACCTTCGTGCAGGAGAACCTCGCCGGCCAGCAGGTGGTGAAGGCCTACAACCTGCAGGAGGAGATGAAGGAGCGCTTC
This sequence comes from Deltaproteobacteria bacterium, assembly GCA_029210625.1. Classification (NCBI taxonomy): domain Bacteria; kingdom Pseudomonadati; phylum Myxococcota; class Myxococcia; species Deltaproteobacteria bacterium. The sequence continues at coordinate 52,758 of JARGFU010000017.1, forward strand.
GCCGGCCGCAACCAGCACCTCCTCGAGCGCAGCCTGGATCTGGCCTTCACCCGCGGGGCGATGGTCCCCATCTTCGGCCTGATCACCGGCCTCGAGACCCTGGTCGTGCTCTGGTTGGGGGGCAGCGCGGTCATCGACGGGCGGATCACCCTCGGGGCCCTGGTGGCCTTCAACGGCTACCTCGCCCACCTCACCTGGCCCACCATCGCCCTGGGCTGGATGCTCTCGGTCTGGCAGCGGGGGCTGAGCGCGATGGAGCGCCTCAACGAGATCTTCACCGCCGAGCCCACCTTGCGGGACCGGGACCCCGTCGCCCTCGAGGCCATCGAGGGGAGCCTCGAGGCCCGGGGGCTCTCCTTCACCTACCCCGGGGCCGAGGGCCCGGCCCTCACGGGGCTCTCCTTCCGCCTCGAGCGCGGGCATCGCCTGGGCATCGTCGGCCCCACCGGCAGCGGCAAGTCGACCCTGGTCGACCTCCTCCCCCGCCTGGCGGAGGTACCCCGGGGCCAGCTCTTCGTGGACGGCATCGACATCAACGATCTGCCGCTGAGCCTGCTGCGCCGCTCGGTGGGCTACGCCCCCCAGGAGCCCTTCCTCTTCTCCGACACCCTCCACGCCAACATCGCCTTCGCCCGCCCCGAGGCCAGCCGCGAGGAGGTCGAGCGGGCGGCGCGCCTGGCGGCGATCCACGAGGACATCGCCAGCTTCCCGGAGGGCTACGAGACGTTGGTGGGAGAGCGGGGCGTGACCCTCTCCGGTGGTCAGCGGCAGCGGGTGGCCCTGGCCCGGGCGATCCTCAAGGATCCGGCGGTGCTGATCCTCGACGACTCCCTCTCCTCGGTGGACGCCGACACCGAGGCCCGGATCCTCTCGGGCCTCGAGGAGGTCCTCGCCGGGCGAACGAGCGTCGTCGTCAGCCACCGGCTGGTGGCGGTGATGGAGTGCGAGACGATCCTGGTCCTCGAGGAGGGCCGGCTCGCGGCGGTGGGGGACCACGCGACCCTGCTCGAGCGCTCCGGCTTCTACGCCGAGCTCTGGCGGCGGCAGCGCCTCGAGTCGAGCCTGCAGGCGCTGGCCGCCGATGCCCTGGGAGATGGCGCCGATGTCGCTTGACTCCCTCCGCGGCCTCGAGGACGAGCCCGTCCTCGGCAAGGCCTACGACGCCCGCCTGATCCGGCGCCTCTGGCGCTACGTACTGCCCTACCGCCAGCGCTTCGCCCTGGTGATGCTGCTCATCCCGGTGGCCTCGGCGGCGCAGCTGGCGCAGCCCTACCTGCTGAAGATCGCCATCGACGAGCACATCGCGGTGGGCAAGCTGGAGGGGCTGGGCCTGCTGGCCGGCGCGCTGATCGCCGCGCTCGTGGTGCAGCTGATGGTCACCTTCGCCGAGCTCTACCAGCTGCAGGCCCTCGGCGTGCGCTCGACGAACGATCTTCGGATGCACGTCTTCTCCAAGGTGCAGCGCCTGCCCCAGCGCACCTTCCACCAGGTGCCCCTCGGCCGGCTGATGACCCGGATGACCAACGACATCGAGAACATCACCGAGATGTTCGCCGGGGGCGTGGTCACGATGATCGCCGACTTCGTCACCCTCCTGGGCATCGTGGCGGTGATGCTCTGGATCGACTGGAAGCTGGCCCTGATCTCCTTCGCCGTCGTCCCGCCGCTGGCCTTCCTGGTGAACGCCTTCCGACTCCGGGCCCGGGAGGCCTTCCGGCTGACCCGCTCCCTGGTCTCGCGGATCAACACCTACCTGCAGGAGAACCTCTCCGGCATGAGCGTCGTGCAGGCCTTCGTGCGGGAGAAGCACAACCTGGGGGTCTTCCGGCGGCTCAACGGCGACTACCGGGACGCCTACTTCCTGGCCATCCGCTACGACGCGCTCCTCTACTCCGTGGTGGAGATGATCGGCTCGGTGGCCGTGGCCGGCATCGTCTGGTACGCGGCCGGCGACATCGCCTCGGGGGTCCTCACCTTCGGGGTGCTGGTGGCCTTCGTGGAGTACATCCAGAAGTTCTTCATCCCCATCCGGGACCTCTCGGCGAAGTACACCGTGATGCAGTCGGCCATGGCCTCGGCCGAGCGGGTCTTCGGTCTCCTCGACGCCGAGGTCGCGCCGGGCGGAGCGCTGGAGTCCCTCCCGCCCCTCGCCGACGCCCTGCGCTTCGAGGGCGTGAGCTACAGCTACGACGGCCGGGAGCGGGTGCTCCGCGGGGTCGATCTCGAGGTCCGCAAGGGCGAGCGGGTGGCCCTGGTGGGCGCCACCGGCTCCGGCAAGAGCACCCTCGTCCGCCTGCTGTTGCGCCTCTACGAGCCCGGCGGACCGCTCGCCCAGGGGACGATCACCTTCGACGGACGGGACATCCGCGAGCTCGACCCTCGCTCCCTGCGCTCCCACTTCGCGGTGGTGCTGCAGGACGCCTTCCTCTTCCAGGGGACCCTGGCGGAGAACATAACGCTGGGCGAGGAGACCTTCACCCCGGAGGAGATCGCCGCCGCGGCTCGCGGCGCCCGGGTCGACGCCCTGGCGGCGCGTCGCAGCGAGGGGCTGCAGGCGGCCGTGGACGAGCGCGGCTCGAACCTCTCGGCGGGGGAGCGGCAGCTGGTCGCCTTCGCCCGGGCCCTGATCCGGGATCCCGAGATCCTCGTCCTCGACGAGGCCACCGCCAGCGTGGACAGCGAGACCGAGGCCCTCCTGCAGGAGGCGATGGAGACCCTCCTCGAGGACCGCACCGCGATCATCATCGCCCACCGCCTCTCCACCATCGAGCGGGCGGACCGGGTGGTGGTGCTCCATCAGGGCCGGGTGGTCGAGGAGGGACCCCACGCCGAGCTGCTGGCCCGCGGGGGCTACTACGCACGGCTCTACGAGTTGCAGTATGGAGGGGGCACGGAGACGAGCTCGAGGACGACATGATCGAAGGACATCGGAACCCGGTCCCCACGGTGGACGTGATCATCGAGCTCGGCGCCGAGCGGAAGATCGTGCTCATCGAGCGCAAGAACGAGCCCCACGGCTGGGCGATCCCCGGCGGCTTCGTCGACTACGGCGAGCGGCTGCCCGACGCCGCCCGGCGGGAGGCGAAGGAGGAGACGGGGCTCACCGTCGAGCTCGAGTGCCTGCTGGGGGTCTACTCCGATCCCGCCCGCGACCCCCGCCTCCACACCGTCAGCGCGGTCTACGTCGGCCGGGCCGAGGGCGAGCCGGTGGCCGACGACGACGCGGCCTCCCTCGCGCTCTTCCCGGCCGAGGCGCTGCCCGCCCAGCTCTGCTTCGACCATCGGCAGATCCTCGACGACTACCTCGCCTGGCGCGAGCGGGGGGAGCTGCCTCGGCCATGAGCGCCCTGAACGATCGGCTGATGGCCCTGCTCGAGGCCGGCCCCCTCCCGGAAGGCGAGGGGTGGGGTGCGCTGGTGCGGCTGCGGGACGAGGGCGGCGAGCCCCTGGGCTTCGCCGGCCGCCTGCAGGGGGGCGCGGAGCTCCGGGCGACCGTGGCCGAGGCCGGCCGCCTGGCCCTCGAGGCCGACGCCCGCTTCGGCGCGGCCGGGCGCGAGGGCGCGATCGACGCGATCGAGCTCTACCTCGTGCGCGAGGGCGAGCAGGTGAGCGAGGCCGCGCCCCTGCTGCCGGGGGAGGGCGTGCACGTCGTGGGCGGCCACCGCCGGGCGGTCTACCTCTCCCCCCCCGGTCACTCGCCGGTGGAGGTGCTGCGGGGCGGCTGCATCGCCGCCGGGCTCCACCCGAAGTCCTGGGAGGACGAGGCGGGGCCCCGGATCACGCGCCTGACCGTCCACCGCCTGGGCTGATCCGGCTTCCAGGCCTGGCAGCGCGGCGCCGCGAGCGGTAGCATGAGCCCATGCTCAAGAAGGCAGCGGTCCTCTCGGGGGTGTTGTGGGTAGTGGGCTGCGGGTCGCCGACCATCAACGTCGTCGACCCCCTGGCGGTGGTGAACTGGTCGCCCCACGACGGCGCCACCTGCATCGATCCCGACTGGCCGGGGCTGACCCTCTCGGTCTGCCTCTCCCAGGCCCTCGACCCGGCCTCGGCCGGCTCGAACGTGAGCCTCCAGACCGTGGACGCCGCCGGCGCACCCGCGGGCGCCGTCAGCGCCACCGTGGCGCTGGCCTCGGGGGACGCCGCCTGCGCCCAGCTCACCGGCTTCACCCTCGATCCCGACACCGAGTACGCCATCGTCCTCGCCTCGGCCCTCGCCGCCGAGGACGGCACCGAGCTCGGCCACCAGCTGATCTCGCGCTTCCGGACCCGCGACGCGAGCTGTCCCTAGGATCGACACCCTCCGACGGTCCTTCTCCCCCGGGCACTTCCGGAGGGGAGAGGGTGCCTCCGAAGCGGAGAGGGGCGTCGCTCTTCTCCAGGGGGGAGACCTCGGTGCGAATCTTGTTGGTGACGCCTGAGAACCGGTTCGTGAAGGCCTTCAGGCGAGGCCAGCTCAACAACTTCGCTCAGCTGACCATGCCCTACCTGGCGGGCTTCGTGGGGCCCGGCCACCAGGTGACCCTCGTCGACGAATACAACGACACCGTCGATCTCGAGGGCCGGTGGGATCTCGTGGCGATCACCTGCAACACGCCCAACGCCCGGCACGTCTACCAGCTCTCGGCGGAGCTCCGGTCACGCGGCAGCACGGTGGTCCTCGGTGGGCCGCACGTGTCGCTGCTCCCCGACGAGGCGGCCGAGCACGCCGACGCCATCGTGGTCGGTGAGGCCGAGCATACCTGGCCCGAGCTCCTCCGCGACGCAGAGCGGGGTCGGCTCGCCCGGATCTACCGCTCGGAAGAGGCTCCCTCGCTCGAGGGTCTCCCCATCGCCCGGAGGGACCTGATCCGCCGGCGCCCCCTCCTCGGTTGCACGATCATCGCGACGAGGGGGTGCCCCCACCGGTGCCGGTACTGCAACCTGCGCCAGATCTACCACGACGCCCTGCGCTTCCGTCCGGTCGCCGAGGTCGTCGAGGAGGTGCGCGGGTTCCGCTCGCCCTTCTTCGCCTTCTGGGACGACCAGCTCTTCATGAATCGCACCTATGCGCAGCGTCTCTTCCAGGCGCTCGAGGGGCTCGGGCGCCGCTGGGCAGCGATGGTCACTCCGGCTAGCGCGCAGGACGACCAACTGCTGGCGGCGGCGGCCCGGGCCGGCTGCAGCTGCCTCTTCCTCGGGCTCGAGTCCATCTCGACCGGCAGCCTGAAGGGCGTGGGCAAGGGCTTCAACCGGGTCGTCGACTATGGTGACATCGTCGGACGCATCCACCGTCACGGCCTCCTCGCGCAGGCCGGGATCGTGTTCGGTTTCGACGGGGACGATCCTGGCATCTTCGAGAGGACGCTGGATGAGGCCCGCCGGATCGGGATCGATGGGGCGACGGTGAGCATCCTCACGCCCTTCCCCGGGAGCCCGCTCTTCGAGGAGCTCGAGAGCGAGGGGCGCCTGCTCACGCACGACTGGAGCTACTTCAACGGGAAGACGGCGGTCACCTTCCGGCCCCGGAGGATGGACCCCGCCCAGCTCTGGGAGGGGTACCGGTGGTTCCGTCGGCGCTTCTTCTCCCGCCGGGAGATCCTGCGCCGCTGCCGTCGCTCGGGGGTGAGCCCCCTGACGTCCCTGGCGCTCAACTGGGGCTACCGGCGGACCCTCACCAGCGAGATCCCCGGCCACCCCCTCCCCGGCTCCGCGCCTCGGCCGAGGGGAGAGGGGAAAACGGAGCTCGGGTGACACCTCCGGGGCGCCGCGGTGTTCCAGGGGGTGAACACCAACCCCCTGGAGGTCGCCATGCGCCTGCTCACCACCCTGCTCACCCTGACCGCTCTGCTCACCTCTGGCTGCGTCGTCCTCAACGGCGACGGTCACCCGATCGAGGAGCTCCGTCCCCTGCCGACCTTCACCGCCCTGGAGAACCGCTCCTTCCTGGAGGTGAGCCTCGAGAAGGGGCCCGGCGGCGAGGCCCGCGTCCGCTGCGACAGCAACCTGCTCGGGCACCTCGAGACCTTCGTCGAGGGTGACACCTTCGTCATCCAGATGGAGCCGGGCTTCACGGTCGGCCGCCACTCGGGCTGCACCCTCGAGGTCGCCACCCCCCGCCTCTCCTCGGTCACCTCCATGGGCTCCGGGAACGTCTCGGTCTGCGGTGCCCACCCCGACTTCCGGCGGGCCGCCTCGACCGGCAGCGGCGACCTGGAGATCTGTGGCGTCGAGGGCGACCGGATCGAGGTCTCCTCCAGCGGCTCCGGGGAGGTCTTCATCGGCGAGCTGATCGCTCCCGAGGTCGTGATCTTCCACTCGGGCTCCGGTGGCGTCCGCATCGAGGGCAGCACCGACGAGCTCCGGGTGGACAGCTCGGGCTCGGGCGCAACCGAGACCTTCGCGCTGCCCTGCCGGACGGCGCGGGTCCAGGCCACCGGCTCGGGCACCGTCGAGGTGAGCGCCTCCGAGTCCGTCAGCGGCAACCTCACCGGCTCCGGCGACCTGCGCGTGCGCGGCGGCGCCACGGTGCAGGTTGGCACTTCCGGCTCCGGCCGGGTGATCCACGAGTAGCCCACGCCCGACACCGGGCATCCTCGAGGGTAGCCGGAGGGATCCGGTCACCCTCGACGCGTCGGTGAGCTCGGAAGGGTCAGTAGACCGGCTTGAGCCCGAAGGCCGTCGTCTTCGCCCGGCTGAAGACCTTCAGGGCCTTCATGAAGAGCCGGCGGGTCTTCGAGTCGACCTTCGCGATCTCCTCCCGGGGCATCGCGTCGACCTTGCGGAGGATGTCGGCGAAGGCCGCGGCCATCCGGGTCAGGCGCTCCTCGTCGACCCAGCGGATGTTGTCGTCGTTGGTCAACAGGTAGACGGGGTTGCTGATGCAGTTGATCACCGGCACCCCCGCCTCCCACCAGTCACCGCCGTCGGTGGGCGGGTAGTCGCCCAGCGGTCCCTCGGCGGGCAGCGCCACGACCCGGGAGAGCTCCCGGGACGCCATGGCCTGCATCACCGCGTCGGTGACCGCCCGGTTGAAGGGCACGAAGACCCCGGTGGCCTCCGGCTTGCCGCTGTCCACCAGGGTGCCCCGCTTGTTCTCGATCGCCTCCCGGGCGATGTGCTCGATGCTGATCTCCAGCACCACGTCCGGCAGGAGGTCCTCGCGGTGCTTCTCGATGAAGGTCCGGGTGCCGATCGAGCCGTAGAAGTGCCCGGCCGAGAGCAGGATCACCAGCCGGCGCTTCAGATCGCGAGACTTCGCGAAGTGCCCGGCCAGCGCCAGCACCACCGCCACGCCGCTGGCGTCCTCCACCGGGGAGACGAAGGGGGCGTCGTGGTGACAGGAGAGGACGATGGTCTCCCCGCTCTGCCCCGGGACCTCGGCCACCAGGTTGTGGGTGAGGGCCTCCTCCCGCTTGCCGGTGAGGGTGAGCTTCGCCGCGGCGCCGGCGCGGGCGGCCTCGATGAGCGCGGCGCCCTCCGCCCGCCCGATCCAGAGGCCGGGCAGCGGCTTGTCGAGGATGTCCGCCTCCCGGAAGCCGTAGGGGGCGTACATCTCGGCGCTGCCCCCCGGCTGGTCGACCAGCACGCCCACGAAGCCGGCGGCGCCCTTGCGGGCAGCCAGGTGGTAGAGGTGCCAGCCCAGCCGCACCCAGGTGGCGGGGTGCTTCACCTCGGCCAAGCTGTCGTCCGGGTCGTGGACGCCCGAGGCGATCTTCAGGAGCATCGCCACGTCGAGCTCGGGGAAGCCGATCTCGGCCACCACGATGGCGCCTCGCCAGTCGCCCCGCTGGAAGAGCTTGTGCCGGTCGGCGAAGACCAGCCGACCGCTGACGCCGGTGTCGGGGGTGAAGGCGGTGAAGGGGATGGGGAAGCCCTTCAGGGAGAGCTTCTCGTCGTTGGCGCCCACCTCCAGGCCCCAGCGCTCCGCCTTGGAGTGGACGACCGGGATCGGCTCCCGCCGGACCCGCTCCAGGCCGAGGCTGCCGAGGGTGGCCATCAGCAGGTCCTCGTTGGTGCGTCCCGCGGGGCTGCCGGCCCGGCGGGGCCCGAGCCCGATCTGCTGGAGGATCCAGCGCCGCATCTGCTCCCGGTCGAAGTCCATCGTGTCCCTCGGCAGTCTACCCCGTCCCGGACCTGGCGCCTTCGCCGGGCGCGGCCCTCGCTCCCGGCCTATCTTCCGCCCACGCCCCCGGAAAGTGAATCGAGGAATGAGCGAGCCCCCCCTGCGGGATCAAGAGATCGTCCTGGCCCTGCTGCGTCACGAGTGGGAGCGCCTGGAGGAGGAGCACTTGCGGATGCTCCAGCTCTTCCGGGCCCTGGAGGCGGCCCTCGATCGGGAGGGCGCGCTGGACGCGCTCGCCTCCCTGGAGCGCTGGCTGGGTCACCACTTCGACCACGAGGAGCGCCCCGGCGGCCTCTACGACGCGGTCGCCGCGCTGGCGGCCCCGCAGCGGGAGGCGGCGGCGGGCACCCTGGCCGAGCACCGGACCCTCGTCGAGTTGATGGAGAGGATCCGCCTCTCCCTGGAGGCCGAGCTGGAGGCGAACCCGGCGCAGATCGGCGAGCTCACGATGCAGCTCGGCCGCCTGCTCCGCGAGCACGAGGGACACGAGCGCCGCCTGGTCGCGGTGGTCCTCGGGCCGGACCCCGGCGGGGACCCGGAGCTCCCCTAGCCCCTCCGCCGCTCAGCCGGCGAGCAGAGCCGCGTAGAGCCGCGCGGCCTCGACGGTCTCGGAGAGCGAGACGTGCTCGTCGGGGCGGTGGGCGACCTCCAGGGCTCCGGGGCCGCAGATGACCGGGAGGGTGCCGGCCTCGAAGAGGACCGGGCCATCGGAGTGGGAGCGGAACGCCCCGAGCTCCGGGGGCCGCCCGAGCGCGGCGAGGGCCTGGCGCAGGACCTCGAGGCGGGCGTCTCCTTCGCTGGTGGGCCAGCCGCCGGCCCAGAAGACCTCGGACTCCTCGAGCGAGCAGCCCGGGTGATCGGCGAGGACCCTGCGCCGGGCCTCCTCGATCCGGGCGCGCAGCGGGCCGTCGTCGATCCCCGGCGGCAGGTGGAGGTCGAGCACGGCCTCGCAGCCGTCGGCCACCACGAAGAGCTCGCCGCCACCGGAGATGCGCCGGACGTTCACCCCGGCGCCCTCGATGGTGGAGGTGAGCCGGAGGATCTCCCGCACCCAGTCCACCGTGGCGTGGATGGCGTTGGCGCCCTCCTCGGGGACCGCGGCGTGGGCCCGGGTGCCCTGACCCACCAGGGTCAGCTCCAGGAAGCCGTAGTGGCCGGGGCAGGGCAGGAGGCTGGTCGGCTCTCCGATCACGGTGAGGGGGGCGTCGAGCTCCCCGGCCCGCAGGAGGGCCTCGGCGCCGTCCCCGCTCTCCTCCTCGCCGACGAGGAGGGCGAGCAGCACGCCGCCCTGATCCTCGCCCGGCAGGCCGGCGGCCAGGAGGCAGCGCAGCGCCTCGACCATCGCCACGCAGCCCGAGCGCATGTCGGCCGCGCCGAGGCCCCAGAGCAGATCGCCCTCGCGCCGCACCTCGCGGGGCTCCTCGGGATCGATGGTGTCGAGGTGACCCACCAGGGCGATGCGGGCAGGGCGGGCGCCGAGCCGCACCAGCAGGTTGGAGCGGCCGGGGGTCACCGGCTGGCGCCGCACCGGCGCGCCGATGCTCCGCAGCGCCGCCTCGAAGAGATCGACCGTGGGCCCCTCGGCGCCGCTGGGGCCCTCCACCCGCAGGGCGGCCTCCAGGAGGTGCTCGACCCTCCCCGGATCGACCGCTCTCCAGGGTTCGTTCATCGAGGGGGCTTCCTGCCCCTCCGGGCCCCTTTCTGCTCCTTCTCCGCGCGCCGGCGGGCGTAGGAGGGGTGGGTCTTGAGGTTCCGGGAGAGGTAGACGTGGGCCTGGGGGTTGCCGAAGCCGGCGTCCTCGAAGAAGCGCACCGCCGTGACGTTGTCGGGATCGGTGTCGACGAGCATCATCCGGGCGCCCTGCTCGATGAAGATCTCGGTGAGCGCGTCGAGGAGGCGGCGGCCCACTCGCTCCTTGCGGCTGCGCGGCCGGACGGCGATCCAGGTGAGCCAGCCGTAGGCCCAGGGGCCTCCCCGCTTCTCGAGGAGGGTGCCCAGCACGAAGCCCACGATGCGGCCCTTCTCGTTCTCGGCGACCAGGCAGCTCTCGGAGTCCGAGGCGAAGGCCAGGGCCAGATCGAACTCGTCCCAGGTCCGGTGCAGGCTCGGCCAGGCCTCGGCGGTGAACACGCGCTCGCCGAGGTCGTAGACCTCGGGCAAGTCCTCCAGGGTCATCTCGCGGATCTCGATGGACATCGGCGCAGAGGATCCGTCCGCGCCGCGGGCCGCGCAAGCGGAAACTCGACCCGAGGGCGCTCTTCAGCAGGCCTGCCCGCAGCAGTGCCCGCTCGACCAGGCCCACTGCAGGTTGTGGCCGCCCAGCTGCCCGGTCACGTCGACGCACTCGCCGATGAGGTGGAGGCCCGGGACCTTCTTCGCCTCGAAGGTCCTCTGGGAGAGCTCGTCGGTGTCGATGCCGCCCCGGGTGACCTCGGCGCTGCGGTAGCCCTCGGTGCCCGCCGGCAGGAGCCTCCAGCGCTGGAAGGCGGCCGCGACCGCCTCCAGCCGGGCGTTGCTCTGTTGACCCACCTCACCCGTGAGGCTCCAGTGGGCACAGAGGGCCCGCGCCAGGCGCTTGCTCATCCCCTCTCCGAGGCAGCGCTCGAGGCTCCAGCGGGGGTGCTCGTCGCGCAGGCGCCTCAGGTCGGCCGCGAGGTCCGCCCCGGGGAGCAGGTCGATCTCCACCTCGCTGCCCGGGGTCCAGAAGGAGCTGATCTGCAGCACCGCCGGTCCGGAGAGGCCCCGGTGGGTGAAGAGGAGGCTCTCCTCGAAGCTCCGGCCGGCGCAGCGGATCCTCGCCGGCTGGGAGACCCCCGAGAGCTCCTGCAGGGGCTCGAGCAGCTCGGGGGGCAGGGTGAAGGGCACGAGGGCCGCGCGCCGCTCGACCAGGCGCAGGCCGAAGCTCTGCGCCAGGTCGTAGGCGAAGCCGGTCGCGCCGGCCTTCGGGATCGAGAGCCCCCCGGTGGCCACCACCACCGCCTCGGCCTCCACGGCGCCCCGGGAGGTCTCCACCCGGAAACCGGGGCTGCGCGCCGCGACCGCGCCGATGGTGACCCCGGTCTCGATCCGGACCCCGGCCCAGCCGGCCTCGGTGAGGAGCATCTCCAGGATCTCGCGGGCGGAGCCGTCGCAGAAGAGCTGCCCGGGCGCCTTCTCGTGGTGGGCGATGCCGTGGCGCTCCACCATCTCCAGGAAGTCCCGGGGACCGAAGCGGGAGAGGGCCGAGCGGCAGAAGTGGGGGTTCTCGGAGAGGAAGTGCTCCGGCGTCGAGTGGAGGTGGGTGAAGTTGCAGCGCCCGCCCCCCGAGATCAGCAGCTTCCTCCCCACCTTCGTGGTGTGCTCCAGGAGCAGGACCGAGCGGCCCCGGTAGCCGGCGGTGAGGGCGCACATCAGGCCCGAGGCGCCCGCGCCGATCACGATCACATCCGTCCTGGGGGGAAGCTGGCTCATCGTTCTCTTCGGCGGGCACCCTCGCCGCCACGACCATCGCCCGTGACTACCTTTCGCCGTAGACTGCGGGCCCTGTAAACGGGGGCCTCAACCGGCCGCACTCCAAGGAGAGAGACATGCCCGAGTTCCACTACCAGGACCCCTTCCCGCTGGCCAAGGACGAGACCGAGTATCGCAAGCTCGAGGGCTCGGAGAAGTACGTCTCGGTCGTCGACTTCGACGGCCAGGAGATCGTGAAGGTCGACCCCGAGGCGCTGACCGTGCTCGCCAACACCGCGATGCGCGACGTCTCGTTCCAGCTGCGCCCCGCCCACAACGAGTCGGTGGCGAAGATCCTGAGCGATCCCGAGGCGTCGAGCAACGACAAGGGCGTGGCCATCGCGTTCCTGCGCAACGCCGAGATCGCCGCCAACTTCGAGCTGCCCATCTGCCAGGACACCGGCACCGCCACGATCATCGCCAAGAAGGGACAGCAGATCTGGACCGGCGTGAAGGACGAGGAGTTCCTCTCGAAGGGGGTCTTCAAGACCTACACCGAGGAGAACCTGCGCTACAGCCAGACCGTGGCGCTGGACATGTACACGGAGAAGAACACCGGCACGAACCTCCCGGCCCAGATCGACATCGCGGCCACCGAGGGGGACGCCTACAAGTTCCTCTTCATGGCCAAGGGCGGCGGCTCGGCCAACAAGAGCATGCTCTACCAGAAGACCAAGGCGCTCCTGAACCCGGAGTCGCTCGAGGCCTTCCTGGTCGAGCAGATGAAGTACCTGGGCACCGCCGCCTGCCCGCCCTACCACATCGCCTTCGTCATCGGCGGTAACTCGGCCGACGCCAACCTCAAGGCCGTGAAGCTCGCGAGCACGAAGGAGCTCGACGGCCTGCCGACGACCGGCAACGAGCACGGCCGGGCCTTCCGGGACATCGAGCTCGAGCAGCGCCTGCTGAAGGCCGCCTATGGGCTGGGCATCGGCGCGCAGTTCGGCGGGAAGTACTTCGCCCACGACGTGCGAGTCATCCGCCTGCCGCGCCACGGCGCCTCCTGCCCGGTGGGGATGGCGGTCTCCTGCTCGGCCGACCGCAACGTGAAGGCCAAGATCACCCGGGACGGCCTCTTCATCGAGCAGCTCGACACCAACCCGGCCCGCCTGATCCCCGAGGAGTACCGGGGCAAGCACGGCCACGGCACCCCCATCGATCTCGACCGGCCGATGAGCGAGATCCTGGCCGAGCTCGACAAGCTCAAGGTCGGTGACGCCCTGCTCCTCTCGGGGACCATCGTCGTGGGCCGCGACATCGCCCACGCGAAGTTCAAGGCGCTCCTCGACGAGGGCAAGCCGCTGCCCGACTACCTGAAGAACCACCCGATCTACTACGCCGGCCCCGCCAAGACGCCGAAGGGCAAGGCCTCGGGCTCCTTCGGGCCGACCACCGCCAACCGCATGGACTCCTATGTCGACCTGCTGCAGTCGAAGGGCGGCTCGATGGTGATGATCGCCAAGGGCAACCGCTCGGCGCAGGTCACCGAGGCCTGCCAGAAGCACGGCGGCTTCTACCTCGGCTCGATCGGCGGCCCGGCCGCGGTCCTCGCCGAGGAGAACATCAAGAAGGTCGAGTGCATCGACTACCCCGAGCTCGGCATGGAGGCCGTCTGGAAGATCGAGGTCGTCGACTTCCCGGCCTTCATCCTGGTCGACAACAAGGGGAACGACTTCTTCAAGAAGCTCGGCCTCTAGCCGAGGTCCCTCTGGAGGCCTCCCGGTCCACCGTTCGGCAATCCCGGACGGTGGACTAGAATGGTGGGCTGTGAACCCGGAGGCGACGGACAGCGCGATGACGATGGAGGGGCTGCTCACCCACGAGCGGCCGGTCCTCTTCGTGGAGTTCGTCAACGCGGACCAGTTCCCGGGCCGGATCAACGCCAGGTTCCCCCTGGTGAGCGGCTACTTCCGCTCCCGGGGCGTCCCGACCCGGTGGATCCGCTTCGGCGTCTCCACCCTCAACCTGATGGAGAACGACCGGGACGAGATCACCCTCACCGAGGAGGAGCTCGCCCGGCTGCTCGCCCTTTCCCGGGAGCACGCGCCTGCGCTGGTGGTCATCACCGACGCGCTCCATCGGCCGCAGCTCGAGGCCCTGCGGGCGGCCGCGCCCGGGGTGCAGCTGCTCTGCCTGAGCGACGATCACCAGGGCGGCCTCTTCCACGAGACCCGCATCCGGATGCAGGTGGCGCCGGGGCTGCGCCCCTTCTACGGCTTCGAGCCCGGCAACGCGGCCGCCGAGCAGCGGCGCATCGACAACGTCTACCTCCTCACCACCGAGGGCTGCGGACACCACCTCCAGCTCGCGATCAACCCTCGCCTGGCGCAGCTCGATCTCTCGAGCTTCGGTGACAACCTCGGCTGCACCTTCTGCACGAGCAGCCGGGACCCCCTCGGGAACCCCAAGGAGTCGGAGCTGCGGGTGCGCAACCTTCGGGCGTGGATCGAGCAGCAGGTGGAGACGCTGGCCGAGGACCGCCGGGCCGTCGGCCGGCTGCCCAACGCCGTGCTCTTCGAGCGCCTCCCGGGCAAGGGCGTCCAGGAGGCCTGCCTCGAGGCCCTCGGCCGCGTGGGCCTCGACGACGAGCTGCAGGTCCTCTTCGCCGTCCGGACCAACCGGATGCGGGCCTTCGAGGAGAGGATGGAGGAGCACTTCGCTGCTCACCCGGACTCGCCCCTCTGCTTCGGCATCTACGCCAGCGGCATCGAGAGCTTCTCGGACCGGGAGCTGGAGCTCTACAACAAGGGCGCGACCTCCCTCGACAGCGTCCACGCCTTCGTGGCCCTGCGCCGGCTCTCGCACCGCTACCCGGACCGCTTCTGGTACACCGGCCTCTCCTTCCTCCTCTTCACGCCCTGGACCTCCCTCGACAGCCTGCACCTGAACGTCGGCCTGATGATGAGCCTGGGCATCAGCCGCAAGGAGTCGGGCAACATCTTCCAGTCGCGGCTCCGCCTGCACGAGGGGTTGCCCCTGAAGCTGCTGGCCGAGCAGGAGGGGCTGCTGGTCGACGAGGTGAGCGACCCGGTGCTGGTGATGAACCGGCGCAAGCTCTTCAGCGAGGAGCACCCCTGGAGGTACGCCGATCCTCGCCTCGAGCCGCTGACCCAGATCGTCCTTCGCTTCGATCTGCTGGAGGAGGCCGGCGACGATCCCGTCACCGGCGAGATCGCCGCGGCCCTCGCGCCCCTGGCGGGGCGGGGCAAGGTCACCGACGATCGACTCCTCCTGCCCTTCCTGCTGGCGCTGGTGGAGGAGGCGACGGCCGCCGAGGAGGTCCTCGAGCTGCCGCTGCTCCTGCGGAGGGCCACCGCGCGCCTCGCGGAGCGGCTCGCAGCTCGGGCCGCGCCAGCGCCCCTCCAGCGCTTCCGCCTCGGCCACGCGCTCTTCACGCTGCCCGGCTTGCTCGAGCGCCTCTCGAAGCTCGGCAAGGCGGGCCCGGCGATCATCGCCCTTCAGGGCCTCGAGCCGCGCGACGACTTCGACCCGGCGCGGGCCTTGCTGGTGGACGCCGGCTACGGGTACGCGCTCGACGAGGAGCGCGGGGCGCTCCTGCTCGCCGCGGACAGCCGGGATCTCGAGGCCTGGCGAGGCGCCGACGCCCTCGGGCGGGCTCGCCTGCAGGGGCTGCCGGCCTGCTGCGCCGAGGCCGCGGCCCGCGCCGAGGCCAGCGAGGATCTCCCGGGCGGCCCGGCGTGGCGGGCCTGGGGGGCGCGCCTCGAGCACGCGGGGGCGCTGCCGGAGACCCTGCTCCCGCTCGTCCCCGCGCTCGACTTCGCCCGCTGCTCGCCGGACTGCGCGGCCGCCGACCGGATCCTCGCGGGCTGGCTGGAGGCCCTGGGCCTGGCGTCCGACCCCGGGGAGGCGCACCTCCTGGGGCTGGAGGTGAGCGGCTCGCTGAGCTCCTTCCGGGTCCGCCGGCGAGAGGCGGGGCTGCTCCACTACGATCCCGGGACCCTTCGATCCTCCGACCCGGAGCTGCTCGCGTTGCTCCAGCGAGGCGATCGGCTCCGCCAGGAGCCGGCGCAGATCCAGATCCTCGCCGGGGATCGGCTGCTGGCCTGCCTCACCGCGACCCACGCGCTCTGGGAGGCCGGCGCGGCGCCCGAGGACCGGGTGGCCGAGGTCTGGCGGGAGCTGGGCCGGGGCCTCGCCCTGCGCCAGGCGGTGGGGCAGACCGAGACGATCTATCAGCCACCCTTCGTGGCTCCCGATCAGCTCGGCGACCTCCAGTCCCTGGAGACCGGCGCCGGCGCCGAGGAGGGGAAGGAGCAGGTCGAGGGCTTCGGGCGAGCGACCCACCCGAGGGGCCTCGAGCTCTTGCGGCAGGCCTGCGCCGCCGCCACCGAGCCCGTGGGGGATCTCTCCATCGAGGACTGCTGGCTGGAGGACGCGGGCCTGGGCCTGCGCGTCTCGGCCGGGGACAGCGTCTACACCCTGCTCCTGGTCGGCCAGCAGGCGGGGGGGGACCACCTCCTCTCCACCGGGCGCTTCCTCCTCAAGCAGCCGCCCTCGAAGGACGACGCCCTCCGCAGCGGCGAGCACCGGGCCTGGGTGGGCGCCGCCCTGCGGGCCTTCGATCGTCTGGCGGCGGGCGAGGCGGCCGGGCTGATCCCTTGAGCCGTCTCGCCGGCACGCCAGAGCCGATCGGATTTCCCGGGCTCTCGAGCTAGCCGCTCAGGGAGCCGCTGATGGCCCGGACCGCGGTGATGGCCGCGAGGTTGACGATGTCGTCGACATCGGAGTCCATCTGCAGGATGTTCACCGGCTTGCGCATGCCGGTGAGGATCGGGCCGATGGCGTCGGCGCCGCCCAGTCGCCAGAGCAGCTTGTAGGCCATGTTGGCGGCGTCGAGGTTGGGGAAGACCAGGACGTTGGCCGAGCCCTCGAGCTTCGAGAAGGGGAAGGCCTCCGCGCGCAGCTCGGGCAGCAGGGCAGCGTCGACCTGGATCTCGCCGTCCACGTTCAGGTCGGGGTGCCGCGCGTGGAGGATCTCCGTCGCCTCTCGCACCTTCCTGGGCGAGGCGAGGTCGCTGCGCCCGAAGTTGGCGAAGGAGAGCATGGCGATCCGGGGCTCGACGTCGAAGTAGCGCGCCAGGGCAGCCGTGCGCACCGCGATGTCGGCGAGGGTCCGGGCGTCGGGATCCGGGTTCACCGTGGCGTCGGCGATGAAGCGGATGCTGTCCTTGAAGACCATGATGTAGCAGCCGCTGGCGTGGTGGACCTCGGGCTTGACCTTGATCACCTCGAGGTAGGGCTTGATGCTCACCCCGTAGTGCCGGTTCAGGCCGTCGACGACCCCGTCGACGGCGTCCTCCTCCAGCATCATCGCCGCGAAGAGGTTGCGGCTCTGGATCAGGTGCTCGACGTCCTTGCGCAGGACGCCGCGGCGGGCGCGCATCGCGTGGTAGCGGTCGGCGTAGCGCTTCTTGGTGTCTCCGACGTCCGGATCGACGATCTCGATCCCCTCGAGCCCGAGCCCCGACGACTCCGCCAACTGCCGGATCTTCTCCGGCGAGCCGATCAGGACCGGCTGGCAGATGCCCTCCGCGAGGAGGATGTCGGCGGCCTGGAGGATCTTGGGGGAGTCGCCCTCGGGGAAGGCGATGCGCACCTTCTTCTGGCGGGCCTTGTTGAAGACCGCCTGCATCACCGCGTGGGGGCGGGAGACCCGGGCGTGGAGCGCCTCGCGGTAGGCGTCGATGTCCAGCTCGCGCCGAGCGACCCCGTCCTCCATCGCCGCCTTCGCCACCGCGGGGGCGACCCAGAGGAGCACCCGGGGATCGAAGGGCTTGGGGATGATGTACTCGGGACCGAAGCGGAAGGGCTGGTCACCGTAGGCGCGGGTCACCGACTCGGGGACCTCCTGCCGGGCGAGGTCCGCCAGGGCCTGGGCGGCGGCGCGCTTCATCCCCTCGGTGATCGTGGTCGCCCGGGCATCGAGGGCACCGCGGAAGATGAAGGGGAAGCCCAGGACATTGTTGATCTGGTTGGGGTAGTCCGAGCGGCCGGTGCCCATGATGAGGTCGTCGCGGGCGGCGACGGCGTCGGGGTAGGGGATCTCCGGGTCGGGGTTGGCCAGGGCGAAGACCAGGGGGCGGTCCGCCATCGACTTCACCATGTCGACGGTGACCAGGCCTGCCACCGAGCAGCCCAGGAAGACGTCGACGCCCTCCATCGCCTCGGCGAGGGTCTTCTTGTCGGTCTCCCGGGCGAAGGCCGCCTTGTAGGGGTTCATGCCCTCGGCGCGCTCCTTGCTCACCACGCCCTTCGAGTCGCAGAGGAGGATGTTCTCCTTCTTCACCCCGAGGGAGACGTAGAAGTGGGCGCAGGCCAGGGCCGAGGCGCCGGCGCCGCTCACCGTCACCGTGACCTCCTCGATCTTCTTGCCGGCGATCTCGAGGGCGTTGAGCAGGGCCGCGCCGGAGATGATGGCGGTGCCGTGCTGGTCGTCGTGGAAGACGGGGATGTCCATCTCCTCACGCAGGCGCGCCTCGATCTCGAAGCACTCGGGGGCCTTGATGTCCTCGAGGTTGATGCCGCCGAAGGTGGGCTCGAGGGCCTTCACCACCTTGCAGAAGGCGTCCACGTCCGTCTCGGCGACCTCGATGTCGAAGACGTCGATGTCGGCGAAGCGCTTGAAGAGGACACCCTTGCCCTCCATCACCGGCTTGCCCGCCTCGGGGCCGATGTCCCCGAGGCCGAGGACGGCGGTGCCGTTGGAGATGACGGCGACCAGGTTGCCGCGCGCGGTGTAGTCGAAGACCTTCGAGGGGTCTTTGGCGATCTCCAGGCAGGGCTCGGCTACCCCCGGAGAGTAGGCCAGGGAGAGGTCCCGGGCCGTGGCGACGGGCTTGGTGGGGACGACCTCGATTTTCCCCGGGCGTCCCCGGGAGTGGTAGGTGAGGGCTTCTCGGGGGCGGATCTTGGAGGATTTGTGTGCGCTCATCACCGCTCGGTAGGCGCCGATTGGGGCGGTGTCAAGGCGCACCTCGTCGAAGGTGCAGAACCCCGAAGTTGCCTGGCTTCCAGGCCTCCCACTACGATGGCTGGATGCCGCCCGAGGAGGCCCGGTCGGGCGGCGAGGGAAAGGGACACGATGAAGCTGCTCCAGGGGATCTTCGCTGCTCTCGCGCTGCTGGCGCTCCTCCTCGTCTCCTCGCCTGCTCGCGCTCAGATGGAGCGCCCGGAGTGGGTCGAGGACGTGAAGTGGCACGCCACCGTCGGCACCGGCATGGCCGCCGAGACCGGGGGCGCCCACTACCCGGAGCCCGTGACGGGGCGAGAGCACTACGATGATCCGCTGCTGCTCTACTTCGGCGGCAACGTGAAGAAGTCGTGGCGGTGGTGGTACGGCCTGACCTTCAAGGCCAAGGTCGATCTCTACACCGGCATCACCGAGTACCCGATGATGCCCTACAAGCTCGGCTCGGAGGCCTACCTGGGCATGGGCGCGCCCATGTTCCAGATCGCGGTGGCCCGGGCCGAGCTGATCAGCGAGTTCGACGGCGTCTGCCAGAGCGGCTGCACCGGCTATCCCACGGGGACCATCGTCCGCCTGCAGGCCAGCACCCTGCCGACCTTCACCGGCGACGTGACCCTGGCCGACGGGAAGCACATCCTCACCTACCTCGGCGTGCCCCTGCAGATCGTCTTCGGGCGCTACTCGACGATGGTCCAGCCCAACGCCGATGACTACAACTGGAACCCCTACACCGGCGGGCAGATCCGGCTGCAGGACGTGATGATCCTCACCGACTGGGCTCAGCTGCACGGCGGCGTGACCTTCCACAAGGCCTACAGCAACCCCGAGTACCGCCTGGTGTTCGACATCGGGGTCGCGGTGGGCATCATGCAGAACGCGGTGCAGTTCGGCCTGGACATCGTCGACGATCAGTGGCGCACCCCCGGTGGCCTCTCGATGAACACCGCCACCTTCACCCTCTCGGCGCGGCTGAAGATCTAGTTGGCCGACAGCCTCTCCGAGCTGCGGGGGCAGATCGACGCGATCGACGCGCAGCTGATCCAGCTGCTCGTCGAGCGGGCCCGGCTCACGGCGCGGGTGGGGCAGGTCAAGGAGGCCGAGGGTCTCCCCCTCTACGCCCCGGAGCGCGAGGCCGCCCTGCTGGCCCGGCGGCGGGAGCAGGCTGCCGAGGCCGGGCTGGCGCCCGAGCTGATCGAGGACCTCCTGCGCCGGGTGATGCGGGACTCCTACGCCAGCCAGGAGGGGAGCTTCTCGGCCACCGGGGACGCCGGGCGGCCGGTGGTGATCGTCGGCGGCGCCGGGCAGCTCGGCCGGCTCTTCGCCTCCTTCTTCGAGCGCTCGGGCTACCCCGTTCGGATCCTGGAGGTCGAGGACTGGCCGGAGGCCGCCGGGCGGGTCGCGGGGGCCGGGCTGGTGCTGGTGGCGGTCCCCATCGACCGGACCCTCGAGGTCATCGAGCGGCTGCCCCCCCTTCCCCCGGACTGCGTCCTGGCGGACCTCACCTCGGTGAAGCGGGCGCCCCTCTCGGCGATGCTCGCGGCGCACGCCGGCCCGGTGGTCGGCCTGCACCCGATGTTCGGACCGGACGTGCGCAGCCTGGCCAAGCAGGTCGTCGTGGTCTGCGAGGGTCGGGAGCCCGGCGCCTGCCGCTGGCTCCTGGACCAGCTCGCGCTCTGGGGGGCGGTGCTACGCAAGGAGGCCCCCGAGGGGCACGACCGGGCCATGGAGCTGATCCAGGCCATGCGCCACTTCACCACCCTGATCTACGGGGCCTTCCTCGCCCGCCAGCAGGCCGACCTCGACGAGCTCCAGCGCCTCTCCTCGCCGATCTACCGCCTCGAGCTGGCCATGGTCGGCCGCCTCTTCGCCCAGAGCCCCGACCTCTACGCCGACATCATCCTCTCGGCCTCGGGCCTGCCGGCGCTGCTGGAGGCCTACCGGGAGACCCTGGACGGTCTGCTCACGCTCGTCAGGGAGGGCAGCCGGGAGGCGATCATCGAGCGCTTCGACACGGTGGCAGACTACTTCGGGGAGCTGGCCCCGGCCCTGCTCCGGGAGAGCGGCGCGCTCCTGCGCACCGCTCACGACGCGCGGGATCCCGGGGACTCACCATGAGGTGATCCGCCGGGGTCGAGAAGCTGATAAGGATCGGGGTGCCGTATGTCGGATCCCAGGGAACAACGTCGAGGGGTACGCACCGAGGTCTTGCTCCGGGTCGAGTACGACGATCCGGGCACGCTCGCGGACGACTACCTGACGAACCTCGGGAGCGGGGGCCTCTTCGTCCGCAGCATCCAGCCGCTGGAGGTGGGGAGCACCCTCTCGCTGACCATCTCGATGCCTGGCTTCCTCGAGCCGCTCACCCTCTCGGGCGTCGTGCGCTGGCGCCGGCTGGAGGACGACATCGGCAGCGGCGAGCAGTCGGGGATGGGGATCGAGCTGGATCTCTCCAACCCCATCACCGCCGAGATCTTCGCGGCCCTCACCGAGCGCCTGGAGCGGCCCCGGCCGATGACCGGCGGTCCCCTCCAGCTGCTCCTGGTCGAGGACAACCAGGTGGTCATCGGGCTCTTCACCCATGCGATCCGGAAGTTCTCGAAGGAGCGCAGCGAGAAGGAGGAGGTCGTGGTCACCACCGCGGGTGACGGCGCGGAGGCCCTGGAGATCCTGCGGGCCGCCCCGGTGCACCTGGCGATCGTCGACCAGATCCTGCCGGTGCTCTCCGGGCCGGCCCTGATCCGGCAGATGCGGGCCGAGCCGAACCTCCGCGCCATCCCGGTGCTGGCCGTGAGCGCCGGCGGCGAGGAGGCGAAGATCGAGGCGCTGAAGGCCGGCGCCGACATCTACCTCGACAAGCCGGTGACCCTGGCCCGCCTGGTGGCCACCCTCCGCACCCTGATCGCGCTGCGGAGCTGAGGTCTGGCTAGAGCTCGGCGGCCTTCGCCAGGAGCTTCTTGGCCGAGCGGCCGATCTTCTTGCGCCCGGCCTTCTGCACGACGGTCTCGAGGAGGCCGGCGCCGATGGGGTCCTCCTCGCCGAGGAGGTGGAAGCCGACGTAGTAGAGCATCTCGAGGTCGAGGCTGCGATCGGCGCGCAGGGCCTTCTCGATGTCGAAGCCGTCGGCGGCCAGCCTCTCGATGGTCTGCAGGCAGGCGTCCCGGGCGCGGGCCGAGGAGCGAGGGTCCCGGGCGCTCTGGCGCAGCTGCAGGCTGGCCAGGAGGTAGCGGTCGTCGGTGGTGCAGGCCGGGGTCCGGCAGAGGGCCTCCAGGAGCACCGTCGCTGGCTTGAGGCGACGGGCCTTCTTGTGCGCGGCCGCCCCGGCGCGAAGCTGCTTGGCCAGGGCCGAGGGGTCGGCGGCGAAGGCGACGGTCAGCCAGGGGGCCGCGGCCTTCGCGTCCTCCTCGAGGGTCTCCACGGCCTTCTTCGAGATCCGGGTGGTCAGGCGGGCCTCGAGCTTCCCGGCGTGGGGGAGCAGGGCGGTCACCAGCCGCTCGAGGGTGGCCTCGTCCTTCGCCTCGAAGAGGGCCTTGCCCAGGGCCGCGGCGGCTCCGGAGCGCTGGCCGAGCAGCTCGGCGGCGCGCTCGGCCCGCTTGCCGCCGGTGTTGAGGAGGACCGACACCAGGCCCTCGCTCACCGGCGTCGTCTCGGCGCCGGCCAGGGCCTCCAGGGCGAAGAGGCCGATGGACTCGTCGCTGTGCTCCATCAGGCGAATGAGGCGGGCCCGCGCGCCGGAGGGGAGGGGGACGAAGGCCAGGGTGTCCCGGGCCATGCGGCCCACCTCGGGGGGCGCGGTCTCGATCACGCTCAGGAGCTCGAGGGCCAGCTTGCTCTGGTCCTTCGCGTTCCGGGACTTGGCCAGGGCGAAGCGCAGAGCCAGGAGCGCCTCCTGGCGCACCTCGATCGCCTCGGCCTTGGCCACCGCGTGCTCGAGGAGGAGGGGGACGGTCGTCGGCTCCTCGAGGTAGCCGATGAGCTTCACCGCCGCGGCCCGGGCGGCGGCGCTCTCCTTGGCCCGCTTGGAGGTGAGGAAGCGCTTGGCCTGCCCCAGGGTCGTCTTGCGATCTTCCTCCTTCAGCTCCCGCAGGGTCTGCCGGGCCGCCACCGCGGCGCGGCGGGTCTCCTCCTCGTCCTCGTCGAGGAAGGAGTCGAGGAGGGTCGAGAAGGCGTCCTTGCCCCCGAGGCTGCCGAGCACCTCCGAGAGCAGGCGGCGCTCCTCGGGCCCGGCGGCCTCGAGGCGGGCCTTGATCAGGGGGACGATGCTCTTGCCGATGCCCTCCAGGGCGTGCACGGCGGCCTTGCGCACCTCCCGGGGGCCGCCCTCGAGCAGGGGCAGGATCGACTCGGCGGTCTTCTTGGTGCCGACCACCGCCAGGGCCTCGAGGGCGGGGAGCTGCTGGGCCGGGTCGCCCCCCAGCGCCATCTCCAGGAGGGCCGCCCGGGCGGGGTCGGTCTTGATGCCCAGCTCGGCCACCACCACGGCCGCCGCCGTGCGGACGCGGGTGGACTGCGCCGAGAGGAGCTTCACCAGCCTGTCCGAATCGCTCATCGTGGTCGCAGGGTAGCTCCCGGATTGGTGGAGGGCCACGGTCTTCGACGAAATCGCCCTTCAGGCGAGGAGGGTCTCGACCTTCGCCAGGAGGTCCACCGGCCGGAAGGGCTTGGCGAGGAGGTCGGCGCCCGTGAGGTCGTGGAGATCCAGGGCCTGGTCGGAGTAGCCGGAGATGTAGAGCACCGGGAGGTCGGGGTAGGTCGTCGCGAGGCGGCGGATCAGCTCCGGGCCCGAGAGCCCCGGCATGATGACGTCGCAGACGAGCAGCTCGACCTCGTCGCCGCGCGCCGAGAAGAGCGCCTCGGCCTCGAGGCCGCTGGACGCAGCCAGGACCCGGTGCCCGGCCATCTCGAGCACCCGGACGATGACGCCCAACACGTCGGGTTGATCCTCGACGACGGCGATGGTCCTGCCCCGCGCCTGGCCGACCTCGGGCTCGGACGGCGCGCTCTCCGACCCCCTCCGGCGGCTGCGCGGCAGGTAGACGTCGAAGCGGGTGCCCTCCCCGGGGCGGGACTCGACCTGGACGCCGCCCCCGCAGCCCGTGACCAGCCCGAAGACGACCGCCAGGCCCAGCCCGGAGCGGCCCTCTGCGCGCCGCGTGGAGTAGAAGGGCTCGAAGAGCTTCGCCAGGGTGTCCTCGTCCATACCCTCACCGGAGTCGGTCACCGAGAGGCAGACGTAGTCGCCGGCGGGGAGGGTGCCGCTCGAGACCGCGCGCGAGGTCTGGAGCTGGACGTTGCCTGCCTCGAGGAGCAGCGAGCCGCCCTCCGGCATCGCGTCGCGAGCGTTGATGCAGATGTTGAGCAGGACCTGCTCGACGTGGGTGGTGCGGCCCGAGGCCGCCCAGACCTCGTCGGGGAGGCTGATCTCCAGGGTGAGCTCTCGCCGCGCCTGCTGGCGGATCAGTCCCGCGACCTTGTGCAGGCAGGCGGCCACGTCCACGCCCTCGTCGGCCGCGGGCTCGGGGCGCGCGAAGAGGAGCAGCTCACGGGTCAGGCGGGAGCCCAGGTTGGCGGCCTCCTGGATGCGCCCGAGATCCTCGCGCATCTGGGGGCTCGCCTCCGGTGAGAGGGCCAGCACGTCGGAGAGCCCCATGATCACCGAGAGCAGGTTGTTGAAGTCGTGGGCCACGCCCCCGGCCAGGATGCCCACGGCCTCCATCCGCTGCGCCTGACGGATCCGCGCCTCGAGCTGCGCGTGCTCGTGCTCGATCCGCTTGCGCTCGCTGATGTCGCGCAGACCGGCGACCCGCGCGAGCTTCCCCCGGTACTGGGTGTGCCGGGTGACGATCTCGAGGGGGAAGGTGCTGCCATCCTTGCGCTGCCCGACCACCTCATAGGGGCCCTCCAGGCCGGCTTTGATGCGATCGAGGATGATCGGCCGGGAGGCCTCGGTCGCGAAGTCCAGCACCGAGCGCCCGATCATCTCCTCGATCGTGTAGCCCCACATCTCCGAGCAGCGGGCGTTGACGTCCTGGATCACCCCGCGCTCGTGAATGGTGATCCCCTCGATGGTCGACGAGGAGAGCCAGCGGTAGCGCTCCTCGCTCTCGCGCAGCTCGGTCACGTCCAGCCCGGTGCAGACGAAGCGCCGCGCTTGCCCCGGCAGAGAGGGCTCCCGGATGCTCCAGGCCACCTGGTGCCGGGCTCCGCCGACGTCGATCAGAGTCGTCTCCAGCGCGAGGGTGTCACCCGCGGTGCTCGCGGAGAGCCTCCGGGGAACCTCCTCCCAGGGCGCGTCGGAGAAGATCCGCGCCACCTCGTCTCCCAGGAGCTCGCGGGCGGCCTGGTTGGCGTAGTGCAGTGTCAGGGCCTCGTCGGTCACCAGCACCAGCGCATCGACGGCGCCGAGGATCTCTCGGGAGTGGGTCAGCTCGGTTTCGTCTTCTCTGGAGCGCACGCGAAGAGTCCCCTCGGATTCCCGGGGAGTGGGCCTCGAATCGAGGCGAGCGAGGGGTCTCTCCCCTGATCGCCCGGACTCGAGCAACGAATGATAGCGCATCGGGGGGCGCCGATCTGCCTTCGGCGTCACACCCCGACTTCCTCTGAGGCGGGAGTGATAGAAAGGGGCTCGATGATCGGTGTCCAACCGCAGCCACGCCTCGGTCCCACCTCCGCGAGGCGGCGGGCTACCCTGGTGCTCGCCCTCTCGAACGCCATCGCGGGCCTGGCGCTCGCGCACCCCGGCGGGCGCGACGCCGAGGGCTGCCACACCTGCCGGACCAAGTGCGAGCAGTACGGCCTCTCGGCCGGGGAGCGGCACTGCCACGGCGAGGGTGAGGCGGCGCCGCCCGCGCCTGCCCGCCCGGAGCTGCGCGCCACGCCCCGCGCCGCCAGCCACGGCACCAGCCTGGAGCTGGCCTACGTGGACAAGGTCCTCGACGGAGACACGATCAAGGTCCGCGCGGGTGGCGAGAAGCTGACCATCCGGGTGCTCGGCATCGACTGCCCGGAGTCGAAGCGCAACCGCAAGTGCAAGGCCGACAAGACCGGCTGCGCCTGGCAGATCCCCTGGGGGATGAAGGCCGCGAAGCGGGCCGCTGCCCTCCTCAAGCACCAGCAGGTGACCCTCGAGTGTGAGGGCAAGTGCGGCGCCGGCCGCTTCGGCCGCCCCTTGCGCTACGTCCGCCTCCCCGACGGCCGGGACTTCGGCCAGGTGATGATCGAGGAGGGCTTCTGCGCCGACTACGGCTGGAAGTACCCCCACCCCCGGGGCCGCGCCTACCGCCGCGCCCAGGCGCCGGTGCAGGCCGCCGGCCTCGGCGTCTGGCAGGAAGCGCGCTGGAAGTAGGCGGCCCCGCCCGCCGGGAAACCAACTCGGTTCTGGGCTAGGCTCGCCTGACGGTAGCCGGCCACAAGACCCGAGCGATCCTGTTCACGGACATCAAGGGCTACTCGGCCCTGATGGGCCGGGACGAGCCCCTGGCGCTCTCCCTCCTCGAGGAGCACAACGCCATCCTCGTGCCCGTGATCGAGCGCCACGGTGGCGAGATCATCAAGTTCATCGGGGACGCCATCCTGGCGATCTTCGAGAGCGCCCGGGACGGGGTGCGGGCCGCGGTGGAGGGGCAACGGGCGCTGGCCGAGCGCAACCGCGAGCTCCCCGAGGAGCGCCGGATCCTGGTGCGCATGGGGCTCCACGTCGGCGACGTCAGCTTGCGCGACGGGGACGCCTTCGGCGACGGAGTGAACATCGCCTCCCGCCTCGAGCCCCTCGCCGATCCGGGCGGGCTCTGCGTCTCGCAGACGGTCCGGGACATGGTGGCGGCCCACCCCGAGTTCGTCCTGGAGTCGATGGGGCAGCGGACCCTGAAGAACATCCAGCACCCGGTCGAGCTCTATCGGGTCCGGATCGAGCCGGGCCTCTCCGCTCCGTCGCCGGCGGCGCCGAGGTCCGGCCCGCGCTCGAGAGCCTGGGGGGTGGCCGCCGCGCTCGCGGTGGTCGCGGTGGGCGTCCTCCTGACGATCCTGGGCCGGGAGCCTGGGACCACGGCGGCGCCAGCCCCTTCGCCTCGCGAGGAGCTGCGCCAGGTCCTGGCCGACCGCGCGGGTACGATGCGGATCGGCCTGATCCCGCTGGAGCCCGTCGGGACCGAGGCCTCGCTGGCGCGCGCCATGGGGATGCACCTCCAGGGCCGGCTGGCCGAATTGCCGAACGCGGAGGTGCGCGTCGTGCCCTCGACGGAGGCGGCCGGGGAGGGTGCGCACGTCATCCGCGGCGCGGTCGGGGCCCTGGGCTCGAAGCTGATGCTCAACCTCGAGCGGGTCGATGGCGCCGAGGGGGTCGTCTCCCGGGTCTACCGGGATGCCGACGATCTGGATGCGCTGGTGGCGTCGGTCGACGAGGCCCTCCTCGACCTGCTGGTCCGCAAGGTGCCGGAGCCCTCGTCCGAGACCATGGTCCGGATCATCCGGGAGCGCCTCGGCGAGGTGCGGAACTGCTACGAGAAGATCCTGGCGGACCACCCGGACGCGGAGGGCAAGCTGACCGTGGAGTGGGGCGTCGCCCCCTCCGGGCGGACCCGGGACGTGACCATCGCCGAGGACGAGATCGGGGTCCCGGAGCTCGACCGCTGCGTCCGGGAGGCGATGGGGCGCTGGCTCTTCCCGGCCACCGCGAAGGGGCTCGGCAAGGTGAGGTACCCCCTGAGCTTCGCGAGCTCGGCGGACGACTGATCAGCGGGCCGGGAGGCGGCCGGCGGCCCACCAGGCGCCGATGCCCAGGCCCACGCCGGAGAGCACGTCGAGGAGGTAGTGCTGGTGGGTGAAGAGGGTGGAGAGGCAGATGATCGCGCAGGTGATCCCGGCCCAGAGCCCCAGCCCCCGGTGGGTGCCGCGCAGGGAGAGGGCGCCGCAGGTGGCCAGCGCGCAGTGGGCCGAGGGTAGGCAGTTGGCCGCCGGGTCGGTGGCGTAGACCTGGCCGAGCACCCAGCTGCCCAGGTCGCCCGCCCCTTCCGGGGGCAGGACGCGGATCGTCGCCACCGGCCAGGCGAGCCAGACGGCCACGCTCACTCCGAGCATCAGGCCCATGGCCAGCGCCAGCCGCTTCAGCGCAGCCGCGCTGGGGTGGAGGAACCAGGGCAGGGCGTTGAAGGGGTGGACCGCGACGTAGATCACCGAGAAGGCGGGGGTCACCGGCAGCCAGGAGAGGACGGGGTCGGGCAGGGTGTGGTGGCGGCTCTCGGGGATGAGCGCCCCGAGCACGAAGTAGGACGAGCCCCAGCACAGCACGTTGATCACCCCGGCCAGGGCCCAGCCGCCGCCGGGGCCGCCCTCGAGGGGGTGGCCGAGGCGACGCCAGAGCAGGGCCAGGGCGAGGCCCGGGCCGGCGAGGAGGATCCCCACCACCCCCGGCGTCACCGGGAGGGGGAGCCCGAGGAGGAGGAGGAGGGTGGCGAGCTCGCAGAGGACGACGACGGCGAGGAGGTAGAGCCCGAGCCCCCGCCGCAGGCTCAACGGCGGGCCCTCCGGGCTGCCTTCTTGCGGGGGCTGCGCTTCGCCCCGGGCAAGAGCGCCCGCAGCGCCTCGCCGGTGTGGCTCTGCGCGAAGCCGGCGACCTCCTCGGGGGTGCCGACGGCGACGATCTCGCCGCCCTCGTCGCCGCCCTCGGGGCCCAGGTCGATGATCCAGTCCGCGCACTTGATGACGTCGAGGTTGTGCTCGATCACCAGCACGGTGTTGCCCGCGTCGACCAGGCGGTCGAGGACGCCGAGCAGCTTCTGGATGTCGGCGAAGTGCAGGCCGGTGGTGGGCTCGTCGAGGACGTAGAGGGTCCGGCCGGTGGAGGCCCGCGCCAGCTCGCGAGAGAGCTTCACCCGCTGGGCCTCGCCGCCGGAGAGGGTGGGGGAGGGCTGGCCGAGGTGGATGTAGCCGAGGCCCACGTCCTCGAGGGTGCGCAGGATCTTCACGATCTCCTTGTGGGCCGCGAAGTGCTCGAGGGCCTCGTTCACCGACATCTCGAGGACCTCGGCGATGTTCTTCCCCTTGTAGCGGACCCGCAGGGTGGCCTCGTTGAAGCGCAGCCCGTTGCAGACCTCGCAGGGGACGTAGACGTCGGCGAGGAAGTGCATCTCGACCATCCGCACCCCGTCGCCGCTGCAGGCGTCGCAGCGCCCGCCCTTCACGTTGAAGGAGAAGCGGCCGGGCTGGTAGCCGTAGGCCCTCGCCTCGGGGGTCGTGGCGAAGACCTTGCGGATGGCGTCGAAGACCTTGGTGTAGGTCGCCGGGTTGGAGCGAGGCGTCCGGCCGATGGGCTTCTGGTCGATGTGGATGACCTTGTCGAGGTGTTCGAGGCCGGCGACCGCCTTGTGCTTGCCCACCACCACCCGGGAGGCGTGGAGGGTGCGCATCAGCTGGGGGATGAGGATCTGGGTGACGAGGGTGGACTTCCCCGCGCCCGAGACGCCGGTGACGGCGACCAGCCCGCCCAGGGGGATGGTGACGTCGACGTCCTTGAGGTTGTGCTCGGTGGCGCCGAGGATCTGGATGCTCTCCGGTCCGATCGCGCGCCGCTCCTCGGGGATCTCGATGCTCTCCCTGCCCGTCAGGAAGGCGCCGGTGAGGGAGCGAGGATGGGCCTTCACCTCCTCGGGGGTGCCCGCGGCCACGACCTCGCCGCCGAGGCGACCGGCGCCGGGGCCGAAGTCCACGAGGTAGTCGGCGGCCTCCATGGTCTCCTGGTCGTGCTCGACCACCAGCACGGAGTTGCCGATGTCCCGCAGGCGCTCGAGGGTGCGCAGCAGGCGGCCGTTGTCCCGGGCGTGGAGGCCGATCGAGGGCTCGTCGAGGACGTAGATGACGCCGGTCAGCTCCGAGCCCAGCTGGCTGGCCAGGCGGATCCGCTGGGCCTCGCCGCCGGAGAGGGAGGGGCCGGCGCGATCGAGGGTGAGGTAGCCGAGGCCCACGTCGTGGAGGAAGCGCAGGCGGCCGCCGATCTCCTTGAGGAGCTCGCTGGCGATGACGGTCTCGGTCTCGGTCAGCTCGATGGTCTCGAAGAAGTGCTTGGCGTCGCGGATGGTCATCGAGGAGATCTCGATGATCGAGCGGCCGCCGACCCGCACCGCCTGGCTCTCGGGGCGCAGGCGCCCGCCCTCGCAGTCGTGGCAGGGCTTGGTGGAGAAGTACTTGAGGTAGTACTTCCGCATCCCGTCGGAGGTGGTCTCCTTGAAGCGCCGCATCAGGCGGTTCACCACGCCCTCGAAGCGCACCCGCCGGCGCCGGTGGCGGCTCTTCACCGCGACCTGCTCGCCGTAGGTGCCGTGGAGGATCAGCTCGCGCTTGCCCGCGGCGAGCTTCTCCCAGGGCCGGTCGAGGTCGATCTCGTAGGCGTCGGTGAGGGCGGTGATGAAGTCGAAGGTCCAGCCCTCCTCGCGCACCATCGCCGAGGCCCAGGGCTCGACCGCGCCCTCGCGGATGGAGCGGGTGGGGTCCGGGACGATGAGGTCGGGATCCATCTCGTTGCGCGTGCCCAGGCCGTTGCAGGACTCGCAGAAGCCCAGGGGCGAGTTGAAGGAGAAGGTGTGGGGGCGCAGCTCCGGGAAGGAGATGCCGCAGGTGGTGCAGGCGAGGTGGGCGGAGAAGACCCGCTCGCCCTCGGCCACGAAGGCTCCCGCGTCGTCGACGGTGGCCACGCTGATCGTTCCGCCGCCCGCCTTCAGGGCCGTCTCGACCGAGTCGGTGAGGCGGGCCTTCTGGCTGCTGCCGATGACCAGGCGATCGACCACGATCTCGATGGTGTGCTTCTTCTTCTTCTCGAGGGTGATCTCCTCGTCGAGGCGGTGGAGCGCGCCGTCGACGCGCACCCGGGCGAAGCCCTGGTTCTTCACGTCGGCCAGCAGCTCGCGGTGCTCGCCCTTCCGGGCGACGGCGATGGGGGCCAGGAGGTAGGCGCGCTGCCCGGCCTCCATGGCCTCGATCTCCTCGACGATCTGCTGGGCGCCCTGCTTGCCGACCCGCTGCCCGCACTGGTGGCAGTACTGCACGCCGATGCTGGCGAAGAGCACCCGCAGGTAGTCGTGGATCTCGGTGATGGTCCCGACGGTGGAGCGGGGGTTGTTGGAGGCCGCCTTCTGCTCGATGGCGATGGTCGGCGAGAGACCCTTGATGGTCTCGAAGTGGGGCTTCTCCATCTGCCCCAGGAACTGCCGGGCATAGGAGGAGAGGCTCTCCACGTAGCGGCGCTGTCCCTCGGCGTAGAGGGTGTCGAAGGCCAGCGAGGACTTGCCCGAGCCCGAGACACCGGTGAGGACCACCAGCTGCTTCTTGGGCAGGGTGACGTCGATGCCCTTCAGGTTGTGCTCCCGGGCGCCCCGGATGACGATGGTATCGGGCTCCATGATCTCGCTCTCGCTCGCTCCTCTTAGGATCCGCTGCAGCCCCTAGCCAAGGCCCGCGGCCGGCAGGAGCAACTACGGTACATATGTTTAGTGACTCGGGGGGCCCCTGACGAGCCCCGAGTTGCAGAATTCCGGGCGGGCACCAAGCTAGGGCGCGACCACGGGGGTCTCGGGGGGGCCGAACCAGCCGGGGAGAAGAAGAATTGGGGTCCTTCCACGTCCGTCCCGCGTCTCTGACGCGCTCGTCGATCTGTGTCTTCCTGGCCTCGGCCAGCCTCGCCTGCGGGCCGGCCGCCATGCCGCCCGTCGAGGAGCCGGTCCTCGCCCTCCCGCCCCTGATGTGGGGCGGGGTGGCCGCCGAGGATCTCGATCCCGACCCCGACGTGGTGGAGGTGTCGCTGCGGGCCGAGGAGCGCGCCCTCGATCTGGGCGGCGGCAAGGTCCTGCCGATGTTCACCTACAACGGGCTCTTCCCGGGCCCGCGGATCGAGGCGAAGGTCGGTGACGAGGTCGTCGTGCACTTCTTCAACGACCTCGACACGCCGCAGACGATCCACTGGCACGGCCTGCGGATCTCCGACCAGATGGACGGCTCGCCCCGGATCCAGGATCCGGTCGAGCCCGGCGGCTCCTTCGAGTACCGCTTCGTCGTCCCGGACGCGGGCACCTACTGGTACCACCCCCACGTCCGCTCGAACGTGGGCGTCGAGCGCGGCCTCCAGGGCGCGCTGGTGGTCCACGACCCGGCCGATCCCCACTTCGATCTCGAGCGGGTGCTCGTGCTCGACGACCTGCTCCTGGGGATGGACGGGAACCCTCCCCCCTTCCTGGCGACGCCGATGGAGCAGCGCCACGGCCGCCAGGGCAACGTGATGCTGACCAACGGCCAGCTCGGGGGGACCGTCACGGCCGAGGCCGAGGTGGGCCAGGTGGAGCGCTGGCGCCTCGTGAACAGCGCCAACGCCCGGACCATGGTCCTCACCGTGGCGGGGGCCTCCTTCTGGGTGGTGGGCACCGACGGGGGGCGCCTCCCGGAGCCCTACCGCACCAGCCGGCTCACCCTCACCACGGGGCAGCGCTACGACCTGCAGGTCCACTACGAGACCCCGGGGCGAGTGACCCTCGTCAACCGCATGACGAACCACGACATGCAGGGCAACCACGTCATGGTGGTGGAGGAGAGCTTCTCGGTCTCCGTCCTCGACACCCGCCGGGCCCCCACCGAGATCGTCTGGGCGCCGATGGCGGACTTCCCCGAGCGCGCCATCGATCGCTGGGAGGAGATGATCTTCGACCTGGTGCAGGGGGACGACGGCCTGGAGTGGCGGATCAACGGGCGCACCAACCCCATGCGGCCGATCTACACCTTCGAGGAGGGGGACACCGTCTCCCTGCGTCTGCGTAACGAGTCGGATCACGAGCACCCCTTCCACCTCCACGGGCAGTTCTTCGAGATCGCCGGCACGGCCAACCCGGGCCTGAAGGACACCGTGCTCGTCACGGCCTGGAGCGATGTGTTGATCACGGCCTACCTCGACAACCCGGGCCGCTGGATGGCCCACTGCCACAACCTCGAGCACGCCGAGCTGGGGATGATGGCCGAGATCCTCATCAACCCGGCCCCCTGACCCGGTCAGGTGTCTTGACGGTCGGTTGCGGGGCGCCCGCGGGGGTCCATCCTTGGGCCTGGCCGCCAGGGACCGCTCCGGTCCTCGGG
The DNA here is from genome assembly GCA_029210625.1 of Deltaproteobacteria bacterium. Classification (NCBI taxonomy): domain Bacteria; kingdom Pseudomonadati; phylum Myxococcota; class Myxococcia; species Deltaproteobacteria bacterium. The sequence continues at coordinate 85,439 of JARGFU010000017.1, forward strand.
CGCCCGTTGGGGAGAGTCACATGAAGCCGATGTCCGTCCGCCGTCCCTCCGTCCTGATTCCTTCGATCGCCGCCGCGCTGCTCCTCGGGAGCACCGCCTGCGGGGCCGAGCCCACCCCGGAGCTCCCCGGGGGCGACACGCCGGAGGTGCTCGCGCCGGTCGTCTGGGGCGGGGAGGTGGCAAAGGACGTCGATCCCGATCCGGACGTGGTCGAGGTCTGGCTGACCTCGGAGGAGAAGGAGATCGATCTGGGCGGCGGCACGGTGCTGCCGATGCTCACCTACAACGGCCTCTACCCGGGCCCCCGCATCGAGGCGAAGGTGGGCGACGAGGTGGTGGTCCACTTCGTCAACGGCCTCCGGGAGCCCCAGACGATCCACTGGCACGGCCTGCGGATCTCCGACCAGATGGACGGCTCGCCGCGCATCCAGTCCCCGGTGGAGCCCGGCGACTCCTTCGAGTACCGCTTCGTCGTCCCGGAGGCGGGCACCTTCTGGTACCACCCGCACGTGCGCTCGAACGTGGCGGTGGAGCGGGGCCTGCAGGGCGCGCTGGTCGTCCACGACCCGGCCGATCCCCACTTCGATCTGGAGCGGGTGATCGTGGTCGACGACCTGCTGCTGAACGCCGATGGCACCCTGGCCAGCTTCTTCGGCAGCCACATGGAGGGGATGCACGGGCGCTGGGGCAACGTGCTGCTCACCAACGGCCGCTTCTCCGAGCTCGCCACCGGCGAGGCCGTGGTGGGCCAGGCCGAGCGCTGGCGGATCGTGAACACCGCGAACGCCCGCACCATGAGCCTCTCGGTCGAGGGCGCCGACTTCTGGGTGGTGGGCACCGACGGCGGTCGCCTGCCGACCCCCTACCGCAGCAGCCGGATCACGGTGGCGGTGGGGCAGCGCTACGACCTCGAGGTGCACTACGACGCCGTGGGCGAGGTGAGGCTCTACAACCATGTCCTCTCCTCCGATGCCCAGGGCAACACCGTCGAGCTGGCGCTGCCCAACCTGGTCGTCGACGTGGTGGACACCGCTCGCGCCCCGACCGAGATCGTCTGGGCGCCGAAGGACGCCCTCCCCGAGCGGAGCGTCGATCGCAGCGAGGAGCTGGTCTTCGACGCCGTGCAGGGCGCGAACGGCCTCGAGTGGCGGATCAACGGCGTCTCCCACGGGATGGAGCCCCTCTTCACCTTCGCCGAGGGCGAGACGGTCGAGCTGCTCCTGCGCAACACCCTGGGGCCCGAGCACCCCTTCCACCTCCACGGTCAGTTCTTCGCGATCGCGGGGACCGCCCAGCCCGGCCTGAAGGACACGGTGCTGGTGCCGGGGATGAGCGACGTGCGCATCACGGCCTTCATGGACAACCCGGGACGGTGGATGGCCCACTGCCACATCCTCGAGCACGCCGAGCTCGGGATGATGTCCGAGATCGTCGTCACGCCGGCCCCCTAGGGTCGCCGGCCCAGGTCGTCACGCGCGAGCGCCCCGGCCGCCTTGATGGCCCCGGGGCTCGATGCGAGTATGCGCGCCGCCAGGCGCGGGATCGGTCGATCCGGTGCCCCTTCGTGTACCCAGGAGACGATCGAGATGACCGCTCTGAGAGACCCCTTCGCGACCGGAACCGTGGTCCACACCAACGCCTACCGTATCCGGCGCTTCCTGAACTGGTTCCCCCTCGGGCTCACCTACGCCTTCCTCTACATGGGGCGGTACAACCTGACCGTCGCCAAGACCGAGCTCGGCAGCCTGATGACGAAGGAGGACTTCGGCATCATCTTCGGTGTCGGAACGGTCACCTACGGCTTCGCCTTCCTCCTGAACGGTCCGCTCACCGACCGCTTCGGGGGCAAGAAGGCCATGCTGGTCGCGGCCCTCGGCTCGGGGCTCATGAACCTGATCATGGGCTACGCGATCTGGACCCTCGCGGGGAACCCGACGAGCGACATCAGCATCCGGGTGCTCTTCTCCTTCCTCTACGCGGCGAACATGTACTTCCAGTCCTTCGGGGCGGTCGCGATCGTGAAGGTGAACGCCTCCTGGTTCCACGTGAAGGAGCGAGGAGGCTTCTCGGGGATCTTCGGCACGATGATCTCCTCGGGCATCTTCCTCGCGTTCACGGTCAACGGCTGGATCGTGGATCTGACCCGGACCGCCGGCTCGGCGCAGACCTGGTGGGTCTTCTTCGCTCCCACGATCGCCCTCTGGGCGATGTTCGTGATCGAGCTCATCCTCCTCAAGGATCGCCCGGGTCAGGCGGGCCACGAGGACATCGAGACCGGTGACGACGACTCGGGCGACGACGGCAGCCCGATCAGCACCTGGGCGATCCTCAGGCGGATCTTCACCCACCCGATCATCCTCACCGTGGCGTTCATCGAGTTCTGCACCGGCGTGCTGCGCAACGGCGTGATGCACTGGTTCCCGATCTACGCCAAGGAGGTCTGGGTCCTGCCGAGCGACCACTGGCTGGTCTACGGAAACTGGGGTGAGCTCTACACGATCCTGCCCTTCTTCGGGGTGGCCGCGGTCCTCATGATCATCGGCGGCATCCGCAAGCAGAAGGGCAAGCCCTCGGCGGTCTTCTGGTCCCTGGGCGGCGTCCTCTTCCTGGTGCCCTTCATGCAGGGCGGCTGGGGTGGCCTCCTGATGGTCGCCGGCGTCATCGGCGGCAACGTGGCGGGCTGGGTGAGCGACATCGTCTTCCAGAGCCGGCGGGCGCCGGTGGCGGCCCTGCTCTACGGCCTGCTCTGCGTGGCCTCCGTCGGCATGTTCTTCAGCCTCGGCTCCACGACCAACGAGGTGTCCTGGGCCAAGGAGGGGAAGACCCAGCTGCAGCCCGGCGACGTGATCACCGAGGTGAACGGCCAGGCGACCGAGGACTGGACCGACATCTCGAGAGAAGTGGCCTGCCTCCCGGCCGCCTGCGAGGGCGACGCGAAGTGGGACACCGAGAAGTGCTGGTGCTCGACCAAGCCCAAGCTCACCGCCGACGACCTGAAGGTCAGCACCGGCGTCATCCCGGTCGTGGTGCAGCGCGGGGGTGAGACCCTCACGTTGGAGCTGAAGGATCCCAAGCCCAAGATGCGGGCGGGTGACAAGCGCAAGCTCCCGGCGGGGCCGGTCCTGCCTCTCTCCCCCACCTGGCTCGGGGTGATCGTCTTCCTGATGAGCCTGGCGGTCATCGGCACCCACGGCCTGCTCTCGGGCACCGCCACCATGGACTTCGGCGGGAAGCGGGGCGCGGCCACCGCGGTCGGCGCCATCGACGGCTTCGTCTACCTCGGGACCGGGCTGCAGTCCTTCTCCCTCGGGATCATCACCTCCTGGGATTGGAGCTACTGGCCCGTGTTCCTCTTCCCCTTCGGGCTGCTCGGTCTCTACCTGCTGACCCGGATCTGGAACGCCGTGCCCAAGGGCAAGAAGGCGGCCCACTGATCGCGGGCGGGCGGCGGCTTCAGGCGCGGACGTCCGACCCCGGCGTCAGCAGCGGCGCGGCGTCGAGCTCGGTGGCGTCCATCAGCCCCGAGATCCGGCGCAGCGCATCCAGCAGCTCGAGCCGCTCCTCGGGCTCGAGGGCGAGCAGGCGCTCGACGAAGCTCTCCTGCAGAGGGATGGGCAGGGTCTGGTAGCGCTCGGCGCCCGCGGCCGTCAGCGCCAGGCAGACCTTGCGGCGGTCCTTCTCCTGCCGCGTGCGGGTGATCAGCTCGGAGCGGACCAGCCGGTCGAGGATCCGGGAGGTGGTCGCCGGGGAGAGGTGCACCTGGTTGCCCACCTGGGCCACCGTGATCTCCTCCCCGCGCTCCTCCAGCTCTCCGATGGCCTTGAGGCACATCAGTTGAGGCACCGTCAGCCCCACATCCCGGGAGAGGAGCTTGGAGTGCTCGGAGATCCGGCGGACGATCTGGCGGATGGCCCGGAGGACCTCGTGGGCGATGTCGGCCTCGCTCGGCATGGGGGCTCCGTGGGTCGAGGGGAGGGGTCAGCCATAGCACGGGCCCCCGGGCCGACCCAGCAGGTCGTGCCCCACAAAGACTTGAGGGACAAAGGTTGCTGTGACAATTATATTGGCAACATGTATTCCTGCAGTACGACCGTGGTGCCCGTCCATGCTCTCTCACCCGAGGATCCGCGTCCCCGGGGCTTCCCGGTGAAGATCCCCCTCCCGGAGGAGGCGCCGGTGACCGCCCGGGTGGACCTCTACTCGGACCGGCTGCGCTGCGATCACCCGCGCGCCCACAACGGGGAGGCCCTCGGGCTGGCGCTGGTGGCCGAGGCCGAGGAGCAGCGCCGGGGAAGGATCGTCGTCCTGGCCAGCGAGGAGGTCTCCGAGGGCCTCGAGGCGGTGGGCTACGAGACCGAAGCGGTGATGCCCGGCTTCTACCGCGGCGAGGACGACTGCGCGGTGCTGGCCTACGCCCTCGACGGTGAGCGCAGCGATGGCGGGCACCCCCTGGAGGTGGCGCGGGTCGACGCCCTGATCGAGCGCGGGCCTCGCCCCGGCCGGACCCACCTGCCGGTGGAGACCCACCGCGCGACCCCCGCGGACGCGCCGGAGATCGCCGAGCTGATCGCCGAGACCTTCGAGCAGTACCCGACACCGAGCGGCAACCCGGAGTACATCGCCGGGGCCATCGAGGAGGGCACCCCCTTCCGGGTGGTCCGCGATCAGGGCGAGGTCGTGGCCTGCGCCAGCGCCGATCTGATCCGCGAGGCGCGCACCGCCGAGCTCACCGACTGCGCCACCCTGCCGGAGGCGCGCGGGCGGGGCTACCTGCAGGCCATCCTCGAGGATCTGATGGGCGACCTGCGGGACCTGGACTACCCGACCGCCTTCACCCTGGCCCGGGCGCGCATCGCCGGGGTGAACCTGGCCTTCCAGCGCCTCGACTTCGAGTACCGCGGCCGGATGACCCGCTCGTGCCGGATCGGTGAGGGGCTCGAGGACATGAACGTGTGGAGCCGGAGCCTCTAGGGCGCTAGGTTCGAGCCGTGCCAGCCCCGATCCCCGTCTACTTCCACGACGCCCAGCTCGCGTTCAAGCCGCGCTACGAGTGGGCCTTCGGCGAGAAGATCGATCACCCGGAGACCACGGCGCGGGCCGAGTCGATCCTCGCAGCGGTGCGGGCCGCCCCGGAAGACTTCGAGCGGCGCGTGCCCCGCGAGGTTCCCCTCGGCGCCCTGCGGGCCCTGCACAACTACAGCCTGTTGACCCTCTACAACACGGCGGCCAAGGAGCTGGCCGAGGGCGAGACCTTCTCGCCGATGGTCTTCCCCCGCCACCGCGACGGCACCGGCGATCCCACCAACCTCCACCAGGCCGGGGCCTTCTGCTTCGACTCGGGTACGCCCCTGGCGAGGAACACCTGGGAGGCGGCGGCCTGGAGCGCCGCCTGCGCCCGGGACGCGGCCGCCGAGGTGAGCGGCGGCCGCCACCGCCTGACCTACGCCCTCTCGCGCCCTCCCGGACACCACGCCACCCGCGCCTCCTTCGGCGGCTACTGCTACTTCGCCAACGCGGCGGTGGCGGCCCGCCTGCTCAAGCGCAAGGGGAGGGTGGCGGTGGTGGACATCGACTTCCACCACGGCAACGGCACCCAGAACATCTTCTACCGCACGGCCGGCGTCTTCACGCTCTCCGTTCACGGTGATCCCCGCGAGGTCTTCCCCTACTTCGCCGGCTACGCCTCCGAGACCGGCGCCGGGCCGGGCCTGGGCTTCAACCTGAACATCCCCCTGCCGATGGGTCTCGACGGCGAGGCCTACCTGCGGGTGATCGACGACCACGTCCTGCCAGCCGTGCAGCACTTCGCGCCGGACGCCCTGGTGCTCGCCGCGGGCTTCGACACCTACAAGAAGGATCCGGTGGGGCACTTCCAGCTCGAGCGCGGTGACTACCAGGCGCTGGGCGAGCGCTTCGGCCGCCTCGGCCTGCCCACGGTGGTGGTGCAGGAGGGCGGCTACCACGCCGCGGATCTGGGCAAGCTCGCGACGACCTTCCTGCGCGGGGTGCAGGCGGGCCTGGCCGCGAGCTAGCGATCAGGCGCGCGCCTCGCGGGGCGAGAGCAGGGTGAGGACGATCAGCACCGCCGCCGAGGCGAGGATCGCCGGGATCACCGGATCGGGGCCGGGCGCCCAGGCCGGGACGAGGTTCAGGGTGACGGCCACGCCGCCGCCGACCAGCATGCTCCAGAAGGCGGCCCGGGCGCCGGTCCGAGGCCAGAGCAGCCCGGCCAGGGTGGGGACGAAGAGGCCCGAGACCATGAAGGCGTAGGCGAGGAGCACCGCGTCGAGCACGCCGGGGAGGGCCAGCGCGACGCCGACCGAGAGGGCGCCGACCAGCAGGGTCAGGGCGCGCGAGAGCTTCAGGAGGCGCGCCTCGCTGGCGCGCTCACCGAGGTGAGGCTCGATGAGGTCGCCCACCAGGTTGCCCACCGAGGCCAGCAGGCAGCTGTCGGCCGTGGACATGATGGCCGAGAAGTACGCGGCCATCAGGATGCCCACGACGCCGACCGGCAGGACCTCGCGGATGAGCATCGGCAGGCCCAGCTCCGGCTCGACCTCGGGGAAGAGGATCCGGGCGAAGACGCCGAGGGTGACCCCGAGGAAGGCGATGAGCGGCCACTCGAAGAGCCCGGCCAGGTAGAAGGCGCGCCGGGCGGTCTTCACGTCCCGGCTGGCGTAGATGCGCTGGTAGAGGGTGTTGCCCACGAACCAGATGGGGATGATGGTCACCGCCCAGACCAGCAGGGTCTGCCCGTCGACGTTCGAGAGCGAGAGGTGGCCCTCGGGCAGCCCGGCGCGGAGCCCCTCGAGGCCGCCCACCGCTTCGAAGCCGAAAGGAAGCCCGAAGAAGAGCAGGCCGCCGAAGAGCACCGCCCACTGGAGGGTGTCGGTGTAGACCACCGCCTCGAGCCCGCCGAGGGTGGTGTAGAGGATGACGATCGCCGCCATCACCAGCACCGCGGTGGTCAGGTCGATCTGGAAGGCCACCGAGGAGAGCTTGGCGCCGGCGAGGATCTGGGCCCCGACGAAGGCGGCGTAGCCCACCGCCGAGACCACCGCCGCCAGGGTGCGGGTGCGGCCGTCGAAGCGGTGCTCGAGGTAGTCGGGGAAGGTGGTCCACCCCAGCTCCTCGCCCAGGGGCTTCACCCGGGGGATGATCAGCACCGCCGCGATCCAGGCGCCCACCAGGCCGGTGAAGAGGAGCCAGGAGCCCGAGAGGCCCATCGTGAAGCCCAGGCCTCCCAGCCCGATGGAGAAGCCCCCACCCACGTCGGTGGCGACGATGGAGAGGCCGAGGTGGCCGGCGCCCATCCGCCGGTTCCCCACGAAGTAGGCGTCGGTATCGGTCTGCCGCCGCAGGAAGTAGAGCCCCACGCCGACGAGGACGAGGCCGTAGCCGGCCACGATGGCCAGGTCCCAGCCGCTCATCGCTTCCGATCCTCACGAGTGCGCATGATGATTGCTACACTAACTATTGCTTGTGCAGCTTGATCTCAAGGAGAGGGTCCGCTCTTGCGCCTCGACGGAGACCTGCGAGACTCGCGCAGATGCGACTCGCGATCCTTGCCGGGGTGATCGCGCTGGGGGCGCCGCTGCCGGCGGCGGCGCAGAGGATCGTCCGGGGTCCCTATCTCCAGCGGGGTGCGCCCACCGAGATGACGGTGGTGTGGCGCACCGACGAGCCCACGGCGGGGGTGGTCCACTTCGGACCCTCCCCCGGCTCGCAGGAGGGCACGGTGCGGGTCGACGAGGCCGCCACCCAGCACGAGGTCCGCCTCACCGGCCTCGCACCGGCGACCCGCTACTACTACTCGGTGGGGGACGGCGCCGGGCTCTCGACCGACACCGACGATCCCACCTTCTTCTTCGAGACCTCACCCGAGGCGGGCTCGGTCACCCGCTTCCGGGCGTGGATCGTCGGCGACTCGGGCACCGGCGACGGCCGCCAGGCCGCGGCGCGCAACGGCATGTACAAGGTCGCCGGCCGCGATCCCCCGGAGCTCTTCCTGCACCTCGGAGACATGGCCTACACCGACGGCAAGGAGGTCGAGTTCCAGACCCGCTTCTTCGAGCCCTACTTCCTCACCCTCCGCAACACGGTGACCTGGCCGACCCTCGGCAACCACGAGGGCAACAGCTCCGACTCGGCCAGCGAGTCCGGGCCCTACTTCGACGCCTACGTCCTGCCCCGGGCCGCGGAGGCCGGTGGCCTGCCCACGGGCACCGAGGCCTACTACAGCTTCGACCACGCCAACGTGCACTTCGTGGTCCTCGACTCGCACCACTCCTCCCGGGCGGTGGACGGGGCGATGCTGACCTGGCTGCGGGAGGATCTCGCGGCCACCTCCCGCACCTGGATCGTCGCCTACTGGCACCACCCTCCCTACTCGAAGGGCAGCCACGACTCGGACACCGAGAGCCAGCTGATCGAGATGCGGGAGAACGCCCTGCCGATCCTGGAGGAGGCGGGCGTCGATCTGGTGCTGGCCGGCCACTCCCACATCTACGAGCGCTCCTACCTGGTCGCCGGCGCCTACGAGACCCCCACGACGGCCGACGGGAAGATCCTCGACGGCCGCGACGGGAAGCTCGGCGGGGAGGGCGCCTACGTGAAGGGGCCCGCCTCGCTGGCCCGCGACGGCGCGGTCTACGTGGTGGCCGGACACGGCGGGGCGAGCATCAGCCAGGACGGGATGCACCCCCTCATGTACTTCGCCGAGACCGAGCTGGGCTCGTGCCTCCTCGACGTCGAGGGCAACCACCTCACCCTGCGCAACCTGCGCCACGACGGGGAGATCACCGACACCTTCACCCTGGTGAAAGGAGAGGCCTTCCTCGTCACCGCCCCCGATGGAGGCGAGCGCCTCGCGGCGGGGAGCACCACCCCCCTCACCTGGAGCACGGTGGGCAGCGCGGCCACGGTCGATCTCCACTACAGCCTCGACGACGGGAGGACCTGGCAGCCCCTGGCCACCGGCGTCGCCAACGACGGCAGCCACGACTGGACCCTGCCCGACGCCAGCAGCGAGACCCTGCGGGTGCGGGTGAGCGATCCCGCGGGCCGGGTGGCGGCGGACGGCTCGGACGGCAGCGCGACCCTCTACCAGGGCAGCGACCCGGGCCCGGGCAACCACCCGCCGGTGGTCCTGCCGGTGGGGGAGCTCCAGGTCGTGCAGGACACCCTCGTGGTCCTGCAGATCCGCAGCATCGATCCCGACGGCGATCCGGTGCGCTATGCGGTCGAGCCCCTGCCCGACGGCGCCACCCTCGACGCTCCCTCGGGGCTCTTCACCTGGGTGCCCGACGCCGATCAGAGCGGGCGCTGGTGGCTCGAGTTCTCCGCCGAGGACGATCAGGGCGCCCGGGGGACCGGGGTCGGCGCGGTGATCGTGCAGGACGGCGCCGGAGGGATCGGCGACGCCGGCAACTGGCCCGAGGACGGGGACAGCGACGCCGGTGCGCCCTCTCCCCCTCCGAAGACCTGCAAGTGCACCCAGATGGTCGAGCCGGGGCCGGGCGCGCTCACCCTCCTCGGGCTGCTGCTGCTGGCGTGGACCCGGCAGCGGGGAGCGCGGGCGTGAGCGACCTTCCGGCCACCATCGGTCCCTACGAGATCGTCCGCCGCCTCGGGGTCGGGGGCATGGCCGAGGTCTTCGAGGCCCGGGCCCACCGGGCGGCGGGGGTGGTACAGCCGGTCTGCGTGAAGCGGATTCTGCCCGCCTACACCAGCGATCGCCGCTTCGTGAAGCTCTTCGTGCGGGAGGCGCGGGTCTCCTTCGTGCTCCACCACGGCAAGATCGCGCAGGTCTTCGACTTCGGGCACGAGGAGGGCGAGGTCTACCTGGCGATGGAGCTGGTGGACGGTCGCTCGGTCTCGGAGCTGCTGCGCCGCCTCGGCCAGGCCGGTCGAGCGATGCCCCTCGCGCACGCCCTCAAGATCGTCACCGACGTCCTCGAGGCCCTCGAGCACGCCCACACCCGCACCCACGAGAGCGGGGAGCCGCTGGGGATCGTCCACCGCGACGTCTCGCCCCAGAACGTGCTGGTCGCCTTCGAGGGGCAGGTGAAGCTGGTCGACTTCGGCATCGCCCGGGCGCTGGCGCAGGCCGGGCGCGAGGGCCCCGGCGGAGTGCAGGGCAAGCTGCCCTACCTCCCACCGGAGCAGGCGCGGGGGGACGAGGTGGACCTGCGCTCGGACCTCTACTCGGCCGGCGCGCTCCTCTTCGAGCTGCTGGCCGGGCGGCCCCCCTACGTCGGGACCGCCGAGGCCGCGCGGGCGGCCCTCCTCCTGGGCCGCATTCCCCAGCTCGCCGAGGTGGCGCCGGGGATCGATCCGGCCCTGGCGGATCTGGTGAGCTGGGCGATGGAGCCGCGCCCCGAGGACCGGCCCGCCTCCGCCGCCGAGCTGGCGGAGGCCCTCCTCTCCTGGGCGCGCGCGGCGGGGGAGCTGGCCAGCGAGCGGGAGCTGGGCGAGCTGATGCGCTTCGGCTTCGCCGACGAGCTCTCCGGATCGGGCCGGGAGGTCGCCCTGCCGCCCGACTACGAGCTGACCCTCCACCGCCGGGCGCCCCGCCTCGCCGCGGGCGGGGGCCGCCCCTGGACCGCCGGGCGGGTGGTCGAGGTCGCCCTCCTGGCCCTCGTGCCCCTGGCCGTCCTGGTGGGGGCCTTCTGGTGGGCGGCGGTCCCCGACACCCCGCCCTGGAACATGGAGGTCCGCAGCCGGCCGCCCGGCGCGAGGATCCTGGTGGACGGGATCGACACCGGCCTGGCCACCGACGCATTCCTGCAGGACCTCGACCGCGCCACGCCCCGCCGGATCCGCCTGGAGCTGCCCTCCTACCAGCCCCTCGAGCAGCTGGCGGAGCCGGGCACCTCGGTGCTGGCCCTCACCCTGCGGCCCCAGCTGCAGGTCCAGGTGAAGCCCAGGCCTCCCCCGGAGGTGGAGCCGCCACCGGAGCCCCTGCCCCAGATGCGGGTGGAGGAGCGGGAGGGGGGACACCTCGACCTCACTCTCGACCTCGCCCGGCCGGCGGTCGACGCCGGCAGCTGGACCCTGAACTGGGTGGACGTGGATCCGCGGCGCCGCCACTTCCTGACGGTGAGCGGCGACGTGTTGGTGGTGATCGGCCGGCAGCAGGACGTCGGCTTCTGGCTGGCCCGGGACGGCGCGGGGGGTCACCTCGGCAGCGGGCTGGTCCGCCCCGACCAGAAGGTGCGGCTCCCGCCCGGGACCGCCCGCCTGGGCCTGGGGGTGCTGGACGGCGACTCCTGCCACAACAACGCCGATCACCTGCGCATCCGGATCCAGAGCCCGGGGAGGAGCCAGGCCGTCCGGGTGGACGGCCGGGCCCACTGCATCAGCCTGGGGGGGCGGGGCCTGCCCCAGCTCTCGAATCTGGACGGAGAGGCCATCTACGAGGTCTCCTACCGGGCTCCGGAGGGTGGGCCCGCCTACATCGTGCTGGGCTACGCCGGGGGGAACCTGATGTCCCTCTCCCGGGACCCCGGGGACTCGCTGCAACATCTGCACCCGGGGGAGACCGTCAGGCTCCCCTACGTCCAGGAGGTGGTCCTGGTCCGCCTCGAGGCGAACCTGGCGGGGAGCCCCGAGGCCCGGATCCACCTCGAGCACCGGCCCGGTGCCGGCATGAAAGCCTTCGAAACGCCTTGACAGGGGCGCCTGACCCCATAAGGTGGCGGGTTCTAGGTTTCGTCGCCACAGCCGCCCGGGGGCCGAAGGATCCGATGATCGGGTCCCCGAGCGAGTTTCGAGATGAGAGGCAGGTGATAGTCAATGACCAGCGTACGCCTCAAGGAAGGCGAGTCCTTCGAGGGCGCGATGCGGCGCTTCAAGAAGAGTTGTGAGAAGGCCGGCATTCTCTCCGAGATTCGCAAGCGCGAGCACTACGAGAAGCCCAGCGTCAAGAAGAAGAAGAAGGCCATCGCGGCTCGCAAGCGCACCGGCAAGAAGATCCGCCGGCGCTAGCAGCACCCGCACTCACGATCGTCTCGGGTAGCGACGGTCGGAGTGTGCGCGAAAGTCGTAGCAAAAGGGTCCCCCCGGCGACGGGGACCCACCCACATGGAGGGCGCTTCTGTCTTGGCGCCCTCCCTCGAACAGGCGGTCTGGATTCTCTAGAGTCGTGTCAGGAATCCCGGACGACAAGATTGCCGAGGTCCGCTCTCGGGCGGACATCGCGCAAGTGGTGGGGCGAACAGTCTCCCTGAAGAAGGCGGGGCGCAGCTTCAAGGGGCTGTGTCCCTTCCATCAGGAGAAGACTCCGTCCTTCCACGTGGTTCCCGACAAGCAGATCTTCCACTGCTTCGGCTGTGGTGCCGGAGGTGACGTCTTCCGCTTCTTGATGGACATCGACGGTCTCTCCTTCCCGGCGGCGGTGCGTCAGCTGGCGGAGGAGGTGGGGGTGGAGATCCCCTTCACCTCCAGCGCCGAGGACGCGCGGGCGCGGGCGCAGCGGGAGGAGGCCAGGCGCCTCACCGAGGCGAACCGCAAGGCAGCCGAGGCCTTCGCCCACTGGTTGTGGAAGACCGAGGCGGGTGAGCCCGGGCGGGCCCACCTGCGCGAGCGCGGCATCCTCGAGGAGACCGCCCGCACCTTCGGGCTGGGCTACGCGCCGATGCGGAACGATCTCTGCGCGCGGCTGTCGGCTGCAGGTGTGAGCGAGGAAGATCAGCGCAAGGCCGGCCTGCGCGTCACGGGCCGCCACGGCGACTACGAGCGCTTCCAGGGCCGCCTGATGGTCCCGATCCGCACGACCGACGGGAAGACCGTGGCCTTCGGTGCGCGGGTGGTCGAGGGCGATCACCCGGCGAAGTACCTGAACTCCGCCGAGTCGCCGGTCTACCACAAGAGCGAGGTGCTCTTCGGTATGGACCTGGCCCGCGGCGCGATCCGGCGCGCGGGCGCCGCGGTGCTGGTCGAGGGCTACTTCGACGTCATCGCCCTGCACCAGGAGGGCGTCGAGCGGGCGGTGGCCTCCTGTGGCACCGCCCTGACCCCCCAGCACGGCCGCACGATCCAGCGCCTGGGCGCCGACCTCCACCTGGTCTTCGACGGCGACGCCGCCGGCGAGCAGGCGGTGGTGCGGGCCCACGACGTGGTCGCCCAGACCGAGGGGCTGCTCACCCGGGTGGTGCGCCTGCCCGCGGGAGACGACCCCGACGCCTACGTCTGCCGCGAGGGCGCCGAGGCCTTCGAGAGCCTCTGCGCCGACGCGCCGCCCATCACCGAGTTCCTCATCGATCGGGTGCTCGGCGCCGTCGGCGCCACCGTCGAGGAGCGGGTGCGGGCGGCGAAGGAGATCCGGCCGCTCCTCCAGCGCATCTCCGATCCCCTGGCCCGCTCGCTCTACCTCGGGCGGGTGGCCGATCGCCTCGGCTTCGACGAGGGCGAGCTGCGCGGGCACCTCGGCCTGGGCCGCCCCTCGTCGCCGCGCCCCTCCTCCGGTGAGAGGCGGCCCCAGCCGCCTCCCGGCCGCTTCCCCGACCGGGACGAGCCCCCTCACCCGGCCGAGGCGCACGGCGCGCTCCCGCTGGCCCCGGCGAACGAGCAGGCGCTCTGCCTCCAGATCCTCGAGCGCCCGCTCCTGGCCAAGGCCCTGGCCGGACACCTCGACGACTTCGCCCACCCCGAGACCCGGGCCCTCGTCTCCGCGGCCCTCGACGCCGTGGAGGAGGGCCTGCCCACCGACGCCGCCAGCCTCCTCGCCCACCTGCGGGACGAGCGCCTGGTGGCCTCCCTGCGCCGCCACCTCACCGAGAACGCCTCGAGCGCCAGTGAGAAGAGCGACGAGGAGGCCCAGCGGTGGTTCCAGCACACCCTCAGGCGCCTGCGCCTCGACGCCCTCGACCGGCGCGAAGCCCAGCTGCGCCGCGAGACCCACCCGGACGAGGATCCCATCGCCCGGGCCCGGCGTCTCTCTTCGCTCAAGGACCAGCGCCGGCAGCTCCAGGCCGGCAACGAATAGCCCAGGAGAACACATGACTCGCAGCAGCAAGAAGACCAGCGCGCGAAAGAGCACCGTCCGCAAGAAGACGGTGACGCGCAAGGCTGCCAGCACCGCCAAGAAGACTGCCAGCAAGTCGACGGCCAAGAAGTCCACGACGAAGAAGGCGGCGAAGAAGTCGGTGGCGAAGAAGAGCACGGCGAAGCAGACCGTGACGAAGAAGGCCGAGACCGAGAAGGCCGAGACGAAGCGGTCCAAGACCGTGACCGGCGCGACGAAGGCCGCGGTCAAGAAGGCCGCGACCAAGCACGCCAGGGCCGCGAAGAAGGCCGCGACCAAGAAGACCCGCAAGCCCAAGTCCGTCATGGCCGATCCCGACCTGCGCGAGAACGAGGGGGTGCAGGCGCTGGTCGAGCAGGGTCAGGAGCAGGGCTACCTGACCTACGGCGAGATCAACAAGGGGCTGCCGGTCGAGATCAGCGAGCCGGCGCAGCTCGACGACGTGATGATGGTCTTCGGTGAGGCGGGGATCGAGGTGGTCGAGTCCGCTGACAAGGCGTCCTCGACCCGGGATGCCGCCGACGAGGGCGCGAGCGACGACAAGGGCAAGGCGCCGCACCGCCTGGTGAAGCCGGCCTCGGGCACCGAGGACGCCTACGGCAAGAGCACCGACCCGGTCCGCATGTATCTGCGGAAGATGGGCTCGGTCTCCCTCCTCACCCGCGAGGGCGAGGTCGAGATCGCGAAGCGGATCGAGGCGGGTGAGAAGGAGGTCCTCGAGGTCGTCCTCCGCTCGACCACGGCCATCCGCGAGATCATCGAGCTGGGCGAGCGCCTGAAGCACGGCAAGGCCCGCCTCAAGGACGTCGTCCGCGACGCCCCGGAGGGCGACGAGGCCGGCTCCCGGAACGTCGACGCGGTGGTGAAGGCCATCGACCGCATCAAGCGCCTCTACCGCGAGAACGAGAAGGCCACGCTGCAGCTGACCGCCCGCCGCGGAGTCTCGGCCCGCAAGCGCAGAGAGCTCGAGGCCGCCATCGACCGGCGCCGTCAGCAGATGGGCGAGGTCCTCGCCGAGCTGCGCCTCTCCAAGCGGCAGATCGACGCCATCATCGAGCGCCTGAAGCTGCTCATCCGCCGCGTCGACGAGTGCAACTTCGCCGTGCGTGACGTCGAGCGGAAGGTGCGGATGCCCGCCCGGGAGATCCGCGCCCTCCTGCGCGAGGCGAAGACCTCGCCGGTCGCCGAGAAGCGCATCCTGAAGAAGCTCGGCCTGCGGGTCGAGGAGGCCGCCGAGGTCGAGCGAGCCCTCAAGGCCGCCAACCGCAAGATCAAGGCGGTGGAGGAGGAGGCCGGCACCGGCATCGACGAGCTCCGCCAGACCTTCCACGACATCGTGGCCGGCGAGAAGCGGACCGAGCTGGCCAAGGGCGAACTCATCGAGGCCAACCTGCGCCTCGTGGTCTCCATCGCGAAGAAGTACACCAACCGCGGCCTGCAGTTCCTCGACCTGATCCAGGAGGGGAACATCGGCCTGATGAAGGCGGTGGACAAGTTCGAGTACCAGCGGGGCTACAAGTTCTCGACCTACGCCACCTGGTGGATCCGCCAGGCGATCACCCGGGCCATCGCCGATCAGGCGCGCACCATCCGCATCCCGGTGCACATGATCGAGACGATCAACAAGCTGATCCGTACCAGCCGCTACCTCGTCCAGGAGCTGGGCCGCGAGCCCACCCCGGAGGAGATCGCGGCCAAGATGGAGATGCCCCTGGAGAAGGTCCGCAAGGTCCTGAAGATCGCCAAGGAGCCGATCTCCCTCGAGACGCCCATCGGCGAGGAGGAGGACAGCAGCCTCGGGGACTTCATCGAGGACAAGGCCGTCACCTCTCCGCAGGACGCGGTCATCAACATGAACCTGGCCGAGCAGACCCGGAAGGTGCTCGCCACCCTGACCCCCCGCGAGGAGAAGGTCCTGCGGATGCGCTTCGGCATCGGCGAGAAGAGCGATCACACCCTCGAGGAGGTCGGCCAGGACTTCGAGGTCACCCGGGAGCGGATCCGGCAGATCGAGGCCAAGGCCCTGCGCAAGCTCCGGCACCCCAGCCGCAGCAAGCGCCTGAAGTCCTTCATGGAGCCGCCGGGAGGCGGGGAACAGCCCTGATCGGGTGGTGAGAGGTGGGTCCGAACCCCCTGAGGGCTCGCGCCGATCAGGGGGTTGATCCTCTCGCGCCAGGGGCCTATACAGCCGCTTCTATGCTGTTTTGTATTCGTGTCGAGAGGAGCCGAGCCGGGGAGGGGGTCTTTCCCGGAGCGTGCGGGCACAAGCCCGGTGCCCTCCGAGTCGAGCAGCAGAAGAAGAAGATAGATGAGCAGTAAGCGACGCCCGGGAACCCCGGGCGTTTTCATTTAAGAGCCCACACCTGGAGAAGACACTTGGACGAGCGGTTGAGGAAGCTTCTGGCCCTGCAAGAGATCGATACCCAGATCCACGAGCTGATGGAGGCCGCCAAGGCCTACCCGGAGCGGCTCGCCGAGATCGACACCGAGCTGGCTGCCGATCGGGCCGAGAGCGACGCCAAGCAGACCGAGCTGGATGCACTGGAGGTCGAGCGCAAGAACATCGAGGCGCAGATCCAGATGCAGAAGGATCAGATCAAGAAGTGGGAGGCGCGCCTCACCGACATCAAGACGCCCCGCGAGTACGCCGCGCTCTCCCGTGAGATCGACATCGGCAAGAAGGGCATCCGCAACCAGGAAGAGGAGGTGCTCAACCTCCTCGAGCAGGGTGAGGCCCTGAAGAACGAGATCGAGCGGATCGAGCGGACCATCCTCGACAAGGAGAACGGCTACGCCGGCGAGCGCAAGGAGCTCGAGGGCAAGATCGCCGGCATCGAGGGCGACAAGGCCGTCTTGAGCGAGCGCCGCAAGGCCGCCACCGAGGCGGTCGAGAAGCGGGTCCTCTCCCAGTACGACCGCATCCGCACCCGCCGGGGCGGGCAGGCGATGGCCGCCGCCCTCGAGGGCGGCAGCTGCGGGGCCTGCCGGATGCGCCTGCGTCCGCAGCTCTACCAGGAGCTCGTCTCCGGCCGGGGCGGTATCTCCCAGTGCCCGAGCTGCATGCGGATCCTCTACGTGGCCCCGGAGGAGGAGGCCGCAGGCCTGGGCGACGAGGCTCAGACTTGAGCCGGGTGCAGGTCTGCACGGATGGCGCCGCCCGGGGGAACCCCGGGCCGGCGGGCGCTGGCGCCGTGCTCCAGTCGGCCGACGGCCGGGTCCTCGGCCGGGTCGGCCGCTACCTCGGCCACCAGACCAACAACGTCGCCGAGTACGAGGCGATCCTCCTCGGCCTGCGGGCCGCCCAGGAGCTGGGCGCCACCGAGGTGCGGCTGGTCAGCGACTCCGAGCTGCTCATCAAGCAGATCAAGGGCGTCTACCGGGTGAAGGCCGCCCACCTCAAGCCCTACCACGCCGACGTGATGCGCCTGGCGCGCACCTTCGCCGCCTTCGAGGCGGTGCACGTCAAGCGCGAGCAGAACAAGGCCGCCGACCAGATGGCCAACCGCGCCGTCGACGAGGAGCTCGACGGCACCCTCGAGCGCACCGGCCTCTAGGAAGAGCTGCCGGAGGCGAGCAGGGCCGAGCTCGGGGCTGACAGTTCGAAGAGGCCTTGCGTGAGAGGCAGGCTGTAAGCCGGATTTCGTTCCCACCCCCGAGGGGATGAGTGATGGACATTCGTCTGGGAGCGCCGTTACCGACGCCCTCTGGCGAGCCACCCGAAGCGGGAGGCGGGCCGCCTCCTGGATCCGGTGAGGGATCCGCCGCTTCCTATTCGCTCTTGCTCCCGCTGGGGTTTACCCTGCCACGCCCGTCACCGGGCGCGCGGTGAGCTCTTACCTCACCATTTCACCCTTACCCTGACCCGAGGGTCGAGGGCGGTATCTTTTCTGTGGCACTTTCCGTCGGGTCGCCCCGCCTGGCCGTTAACCAGCAACGTGCCCTATGGAGTCCGGACTTTCCTCGAGCCGACCCCGAGGGATCGGCCCGCGTCCATCCACCTGCCTCTCACGAAGGCCAGAGGCCATCCTAGCGAGTGGCGTCGAGCCCGGCTAGCTCTACTACTCGGCGGCCAGGGGGATGACGCCGATCATCGCCCGGTTCTGGCCGTCGTTGCGGACGCCCGAGCGGGGGACGAGGCCCTGGCGGGTGCCGCCCTGGTACATCCCGGTCCAGATCTCGATGCCCGAGGTCTGCAGGTAGCCGGGGATGGTGAAGGCCCACCGGTCGGCGACGACCTCACCGGTCCGCCAGACCCGCGTGGGATAGCGGCCGCCGGCGGGGTCGTGGTCGCCGTTGATCCGGCCGCCCTCGACGGCGATGGGCTCGAGGTGGACGAAGACCCGCCAGTCGTCCTGCGGCTCCTCGAGGACCTCCCAGTAGAACTCCACGGTGACCCGGTCGCCGGCCCGGGGCCGCTCGGGCTCGGTGCGCCAGCCGGCGAGCTTCACGCCGTCGTCGAAGCTGGGCTGGCTGGGGTTCGCGCCCGGGGGGACCGCCCGGAGGATGACGTCCCCGAGGGCGGCGCGGTCGAAGTCCCGGCGGGCGGCCTCGGTGGACTCCGGGCGGATGATGCAGGCGCCCAGGCCGAGGAGGAGGAGGAGCCCGAGGGCGAGCCCCCGGCGGCGGTGGTGTGGATCGTGCTGAAGACCGGTCATCGCGTCTCTCTGTCTCCCAGAGGGGAGGGGCGGGGTCAATCGTCCGCTCTGCGGGGGAGGACGAGCTGGACGGTGCGCAGGTTGCGCCGCACCTCCAGGCGCACGCCGGTCTCGGCCCGGGCGAGGTGGCGAAGCACGGTCTCGGGGCCGGTGACGGTCATGTCGTTGCAGGCGGTGATGATGTCCCCCACCATCAGCCCGGCCTCGGTGGCGGGGCCGTCCAGGGCGGCCACCCGGGCACCCCGCCCGGCGCGCTCGAGGGCCTTGAGATCCGAGGGGCCCCAGTCGGGCTGGAAGTAGGCGAAGAAGCCCAGCTGGAGCAGCTCGGTCTGGAGGGGATCGGCGCCGCCGCTCGGGGCCGCCGCCGCCGGGTTGTGCTGGAGGACCAGCTTCGTGCCGGGGGAGGGGTGACCCTTCCCCTCCAGGCGCTCGAGGGCCTCGGTGGCCATCTGCCGCAGGGCGAGGGTGAGGGGGTGGAGGGGGTCGTAGTCGGGCTGGATGGCCAGGGGGTCGAAGGGGATGCTGCGGTGGCCCTCCAGCAGGATCCGGCCCTTCTCCACCTCGACCAGCTGCAGGTGGGCGATGACCACCCGCTTCTCCCCCTGCTGCCGGGCCACCGGGCGCCCCGCCTGGTCGAAGATGAGGCGGGTGTTCTTCTCCCGCCGCTCCTCGGCCCAGGCGCGCAGGACGACGGCCTCGCCCGGGGTCAGCCCCAGCTCCATCAGCCGGGGCAGGAGGGTGGAGCCGGCCAGGACGTTGGGATCGTCGGGCCGGTAGACGGTCAGCTCCTCGGGGCCCACCACCAGGAAGCGGCCCTCGGCGAGGGCGGCCGAGACCAGGTCCCGGCTCTTCTGGTGCGTGCGCCACTCGGGCTCGGCCCAGCGGAAGCGGAAGGGGTAGATCACCACCACCTTCGGCTCGAGGGTCTCGAGCGGCTCGGCGGCCTTCCAGCGCACCTGGGTGCCCGGGCAGGCCGCGAGCAGGCCGGTGAGCAGGGCGAGGCCGAGGAGCGAGCGCAGCATGCGAGCGGGTCTACCCGCCCGGCCAGCGGCTCGCAACTCAGTCGGCGAGGGCGGCGAGCTTGCGATCGAGCTCTCCCTCGCGATCCAGGGCGTGGAGATCGTCGCTGCCGCCGATGCACTCCTCGCCGATGAAGATCATCGGCACGGTGCGCATGCCGGTCCTGGCCGAGAGCTCGGCGCGCAGCGCGGGGTTGCGCGAGAGGTCGATCTCCTCGAAGTCGATCGACTTCTTCTGGAGGAGCCGCTTGGCCATGACGCAGTAGGGGCAGATCGGGGTGGTGTAGATGGTGACCTGGCTCACGGGGGTACCTTGGCGCGAACGAGCAGAAAAGCAAGGGCCCACGGCCGCGCGAGGCGAGCCGTGGGCCCAGGTCGGTCAGGGACCGGGAGGCGGGCCTACATCATGCCCATGCCGCCCATGCCACCCATGCCGCCCATGCCGCCCATGTCGGGGGCGCCGCCGCTCTTCTCCTCGGGGAGCTCGGCGATCATGGCCTCGGTGGTCAGCATGAGGGAGGCCACCGAGGCGGCGTTCTGCAGGGCAGAGCGGGTCACCTTGGTGGGGTCGATGACGCCGGCCTCGACCAGGTCCTCGTAGGTCGCGGTGGCGGCGTTGTAGCCGTAGGCGTCCTTGTGCTCGCGCACGTTGTTCACCACGATGGAGCCCTCGAGGCCCGCGTTGGCGGCGATCTGGCGCAGCGGCTCCTCGAGCGCGCGAAGGATGATCTTCACGCCCCAGGCCTCCTCCTCGGAGACCTTCATGCTCTCGATCGCGTCGAGGCAGCGGATGAGGGCCACACCACCGCCAGGGACGATGCCCTCCTCGACGGCAGCGCGGGTCGCGTTGAGGGCGTCCTCGACGCGGGCCTTCTTCTCCTTCATCTCGACCTCGGTGGCGGCGCCGACGTTGATGACGGCCACGCCGCCGACCAGCTTGGCGAGGCGCTCCTGCAGCTTCTCGCGGTCGTAGTCGGAGGAGGTCTCCTCGATCTGGGCGCGGATCTGCTTGACCCGACCCTCGATGTCCTCGCCGGCGCCGGCGCCATCGACGATGGTGGTGTTGTCCTTGTCGATGGTGACGCGCTTGGCGGTGCCGAGGTCGTCGAGGGTGATGGAGTCGAGCTTGATGCCCAGATCCTCGGCGATCATCTTGCCGCCGGTGAGGATCGCGATGTCCTGCAGCATGGCCTTGCGGCGGTCGCCGAAGCCCGGGGCCTTCACGGCGGCGGCGTTCAGCGTGCCACGCAGCTTGTTCACGACGAGGGTGGCGAGGGCCTCACCCTCGATGTCCTCGGCGATGATGAGGAGCGGACGGCCAGCGCGGGCCACCAGCTCGAGGGCCGGGAGGAGGTCCTTCATCGAGGAGATCTTCTTCTCGTGGATGAGGATGAAGGGATCCTCGAGGGCGACCTCCATGCGCTCGGCGTCGGTCACGAAGTAGGGGGAGAGGTAGCCGCGGTCGAACTGCATGCCCTCGACGACGTCCAGGGTGGTCTCGAGGCTCTTGGCCTCCTCGACCGTGATCACGCCCTCCTTGCCGACCTTCTCCATCGCCTCGGCGATGATCTCGCCGATGGTGGAGTCGCCGTTGGCGGAGATGGTGCCGACCTGAGCGATCTCCTTCTTGTCCTTGGTGTCCTTGGAGAGCTTGGCGAGCTGACCGGTGGCGATCTCGACGGCCTTGTCGATGCCCCGCCTGATGCTCATGGGGTCGTGGCCGGCGGCGACGAGCTTGGAGCCCTCGCGGAAGATCGCCTGGGAGAGGACGGTGGCGGTGGTGGTGCCGTCGCCGGCGACGTCCGAGGTCTTGGAGGCGACCTCCTTCACCATCTGGGCGCCCATGTTCTCGAACCGGTTCTTCAGCTCGATCTCCTTGGCGACGGTGACGCCGTCCTTGGTGATGACCGGCGGGCCGAAGCTCTTGTCGATGACGACGTTGCGGCCGCGGGGCCCGAGGGTGACCTTCACCGCGTTGGCGAGGGTGTTCACGCCGTTGAGGATGAGCTCGCGGGCCTTCGTGTCGAAGATGATTTCCTTGGCCATGATTGGCTCCTATCTATTGAGTCGGTTGAAACGTTGTTTTCGATGAGGCGCGCGCTACTTCTCGATGATCCCGAGGATGTCGTCCTCGCGCATCATGAGCAGCTCCTCGCCGTCGAGCTTGATCTCGGTGCCGGCGTACTTGCTGAAGAGCACCCGGTCGCCGACCTTCACGTCGAGGTTGCGGACGGTGCCGTCCTCGAGGATCTTGCCGTTGCCCGCCGCGACGATCTCGCCCTCGAGGGGCTTCTCCTTGGCGGAGTCGGGGATGATGATGCCGGACTTGGTCTTCTCCTCGCCCTCGATGCGCTTGAGCACCACGCGGTCGTGCAGGGGACGGATCTTCATGGTTCTTCTCCTTTGGAGGTTGTGGGGCCTCGCGGTGCCGGCTTGGCACTCCCAGGCCCCGAGTGCCAGGTCGGGGGGATCTATAAGGCCCCTGTCGAGCACGTCAAGGCGCCGCTCTCCAACTTTCTTCATAAGTAAAAACAATTACTTACAAGAGCCGCTCGCCGGAGGCCGCCCGCCCGGGTGAAAGGGGGTTCCGGGGCCCCGGACGGAACAATCTCCCCGATGTAGGTGGGTGTAGGAGTCCAACTATTTGGAATCATTGACTTCTTCCCGCTAGGATCGACCTGGGCCCCGTGGGGACGGGGCCGGATAGGCCAAACAAGGAGGTAGAGCGTGCCTACCCACGAGATCCTGGCAGCAGCAGATGTCCGGGCCTTCTTCCGGGACGAGATGAGCACCGTCCTGAAGCACCAGCGGCTGACGCTCACCCCCGATACGGAGTTCTACCTGGTCAACCTCCTGGGGGACTTCGTCCGGACCGAGCACCTCTACGAGCTGCAGTCGAACGGCCGCCACGACGAGGTGCCCCTGGCCTTCCTCCTTCAGCGCGCGCTGGAGGCGGAGGGGAGGATGCGGGTGAGCAGCCTCAAGAAGCTCGGCGACACCTCTCTGGTGGTGAGCGGCTTCTTCTCCGACCGGCTGGCCCGGCGCCTGGTCGATGTCGACTACTACATCGCCATGGGCGAGCGGGCCTACGACGGGGCCGCCGACCTGGCCGGGGCCCACCGGGCCACCGCCGCCCTGCGGGAGATCTTCGCCGAGCTGGCCCGCACCTTCGCCCGGGTGGTCGACTGCCTGATGGAGGTCAGCGAGCGGGCCCGCACCACCGCCCCCGACGACCTGGTGCGGCTCTACGAGCGCTGGCGGGCGACCGGCAGCGAGCGCCTGGCCCGGCGCCTGGCCGCGGCGGGCATCCTCCCGGCGGGGGCCGGCGAGTCGGGCCTCGCGTGATCGTCGCCCTCGAGCGGATGCAGCGGGAGCTGGAGGCCATCTACGGCCTGCAGCTTCCCCTGCGGGTGAGCGACTTCCTCCTGCCGGCGGGCCCGCGGCCCGGCGGCGGGGGAGGGGCCAGCGAGGCGCTGCTCATCTCCCAGGAGGGGGAGGAGCTCTCCCTGGGGCTCTACCTGGAGCCCGCCCTCCTCGCGCGGCTCGCGCTCCACGATCCCGACGATCCGCTGCCCTCGATGATCACCGAGGGCCTGCCGGACTTCACGACGGTGCTGGAGGGGGTCAGCCACTTCGTCTACCTGGCCTGGCGGGCCCTGCGCGACGAGGAGGTGAGCCTGCTGGAGCTGGAGATCCAGGCCGAGATCGACAAGTTCGTGGCCTCGCTCCTCCACCTCTGGCGTCGAGGCCAGAAGGGGGCCTCGGCGGCCCTGCGCGAGCGGCTCTTCGAGCGGGTGCGCTTCCGCGAGTCCCTGAGCGAGGGAGAGTCGGATCGCTACCGCACCGCCAACGATCTGGCCCGGGGCTACTGCCGCCTCCTCGAGGCCCGCTTCCTCGCCGAGGGCAGCCCCGAGGGCCTGCTGCGGGAGGTGCGCCGCCTCTACCGCCTCGGGGGTGCCCAGAAGCGCGCCCACCTGCGCCGCTCGCGCGCGTGAGGAAGAGCGTCGCCTTCGGGCTCGGGGCCCTGACCTCGCTGGCCGCGGTCGCCCTGGTCCTCGCCGCGGTGTGGCTCGAGCGAGGGGAGCCCTCGGCCGCGCGCCGGGAGCCCGCGCCGATCGCGGAGGCGAGGACCGGCGCGGCGCCACCGGAGGAGCGGCCCTCCCTCGGCCTCGACGTCCCCCGGATCACCTCCACCCGAGACTTCGAGGCCATGGCGACCGAGGGGCCCTCCGGGGTGGTGCTCGGCCGATCGGTGAAGTTCCTCATCGACGCCCGGGATCCGGAGGCGCGCACCGTGCACTTCATCAACGGGCGCTTCGAGGGCGCGGTCCTCAACCGGAGGGCGCCCACCCTGCACTACTTCTTCGCGGTGGAGGTGCTGGGCATCTCGATGCCCCGCCTCGACTTCGACGACGTCACCTACCGCGCGGAAGAGAAGACCTTCGTCGCGGGCACGGTGCAGGAGTACCGGCTCGTCGGTGAGGACACGCCCACCTACGCCATCCAGTTCACTCCCCAGGATCCGATCTCGGAGGCCGAGCTCGGCCGGGCGGTGCTCCAGACCGCCGAGCACCTCTCCCTGCCGGACGCGCGTGTCGTCTTCGTGTCGACCGGCCTGCACCAGACGACCGAGACCGTGGGGGCGCAGCTCGAGGCGAAGGGAGTGAAGGTGCTGGCCCTCGACCAGGTCCTCGGCGCGGTCGAGTACCTGCCGATGAACCCGGGAGAGGCCTGGGGAATCCTGCGGGTCTTCCCGGAGGACCTCGAGGACCTCACCGCCGAGGACATCCCGGTCTTCGACGAGCTGCCCCTCGACCTCTCGGTCGTCGCGGCGACGATCACCCGCGCGGTGCAGGACAACGGCTCGCACATCAACCTCAAGGCCAAGGAGCGGGGGACCCCGAACATGGTCCTGCGCTCCGCCGGCCCCCGGCACCCGCGCCTCGCCTCGCTCGCGGACCGGCCGGTCCACCTCCGGGTGGAGGCCGGGGGCTACACCCTGGAGCCCTCCACCCTGGCGGAGGTCCGGGCCCGGCGCGCTGAGCGCAGCTCGCTCCCCTGGCAGCCCCTGCAGCTCGATCGCGAGGCGGGCCTGGCCTCCTTCGACTCGATGTGCGGCGAAGAGGCGTCGGCCTGCCTGAAGGCGACGGGCAAGTGGGGCGGCAAGGCCGCTAAGCTCGGCTTCCTCCGGCACGGGTCGGTGGTGGGCGAGATCGGGCTCTTCGGGCTCGCGGAGATGCTCGGCTACGAGCCGACCCCCCGCGGCGTCGGGGTGCCGGTGGTGACCTACCACGACTTCGTGGCCGCGAACCCCGACCTCGCCTCGGCGCTCGCCACCTTCATCGCCCGGGAGAAGGCCGGCACCAGCTCCCCTCGCGAGCGGCGAGAGGCCATCGCGAAGCTCCAGGCGCTCTTCATGGGGGGGCGCTTCCCTCCCGGCGTGGTGCAGGAGATCCGGGACATGGCGATCTCCGTCTTCCCGGAGGGGACCCGCGACCTGAAGGTCCGCTCCTCGGCCAACGCCGAGGATCTCCCGGGCTTCGACGGGGCCGGCCTCTACGACAGCTTCCGGGCGAGCCTCTCGGCCACGCCCGGTCCCTGCCGGCGGGTCGTCGACCCGCGCACCCGCGAGGTGAGCATCCGGCCGCGCACCCTGGAGTGCGTGATCAAGGGCGTCTACGCCAGCCTCTGGAACAGGCGGGCGGTCGAGGAGCGCAGCTACGCCCGGGTGGATCATGCCACCGCGGGGATGGGGCTCGCCATCGTCCCTCGCTACCGGCAGCTGGGCGACATCGTGGCGAACGTGGTGGTCATCACCCGGCCGATCAACGCGAGCGGCGTCTTCGGCTACACCCTCTCCAGCCAGCGGGGGAACAGCCTGGTGACGAACCCCGAACCGGGGACCCACGCCGAGTCGATCGCCGTCGGCCTGCTGCCCTACGAGGAGGCCACCTTCTCGGTGGTCCGCTTCGCCCGGCCCGACCCCGGAGGCCCCGAGCTGCGCCGGACCGTGATGAGCAAGAACGAGATGCTGGTCCTGCTGGAGATCGTGAAGCGGGTGGAGGTCGCCTATTGCCTGGCGGATCCCGCCTACTATCCGGCCTCCGAGGGCTGCCCGAACGTGATCTACGACGACGAGAAGCCCACCGCGCTCGATCTCGAGCTCAAGCTCTACGCCGACGGGCGCTTCCTCCTGAAGCAGGTGCGCGAGTTCGGTGGGCGTTGACCCCCAGGCGGGGAGAGCCAGCGTCTCCGCCGGTTGACGAAGGGGCCGATGTCTGACCACCTGCGTCGAACGGTGGCCTCGACGACGGGTCGAGGCACCCACGAGGTCCGAAGACGTTGCGGGACTTCGCACGGGAGGCTCTCCCGGTCGCGCGCGATGCTCTCGCCTCTCACCCCGTAGAACCCACCCAACTGGAGCTGCTCGTGGCCAAGAACAAACACACCTTCGCCAAGCGTCAACGTGAGCTGAAGAAGATGCAGAAGGCCGCCGACAAGCGAGAGCGGCGCCAGAAGCTGACGGCGGCGGCCAAGCGCCCGGGAGATCCCGCGGACGCGGCCGAGGAAGAGACCCCCGAGCCCATCACCGAGCCGGGCGCGCCTCTGCCCTCGGAGGACTGAGGGGACCGCCGGAAGCCAGAACGAGAGAGCCCCGCCTTCCAGTGAGGAGGGCGGGGCTCGCGGGGATCCCGGTGGGACCGAAACGACTAGAGCCGGCCGGGACGGGGCTTGTTCTGAGCCTCGTTCACGCGGAGGTCCCGGCCGTCCATCTCGTGGCCGTCGAGGGCCGCGATGGCCTCCTCGAGGCCGTCGTCGTCCATCTCCACGAAGCCGAAGCCGCGAGGCCGACCGGTCTCCCGATCGGTGATCAGCGCGACCGACTGCACCGTGCAGTGCGCGGAGAAGAGGTCACGGACTTGGTCTTCGGTCGCCGAGAAGGGCAGGTTGCCCACATACACTTTCTTCATCGAGTCATCTTTCCTGGTGCCGGATTTCCTGCACCTCGAAGTCAGGACGGAGCCCCGGCAACTTCCGGGTCGGCCGACCGACTTCAGACCCTGCAACATGCCGGGCCGTGTCTCCCCTTGCATCCGGTGGAGACAGGACACCCCTTGTAGCAGCTTCTTTTCGATCCGCACAGCTCTCGGGAGGAGGGAGGCCCCGAGGGCTGCCGGGGGGGTTCCCCCCACGGGCCATGGGCCCGGCGAGCCTGGCTGCGGGTGGCTTGCGCGCGGGCACCCCGGGCTGCCACCTTGCCCCGATGAGCCTCGACACCGAGACCGCCCTGCGCGTCGCCGAGGTGCGCCGCCTCCTCGACGAGAGCCGCCGCCTGCTCTTCATCACCGGCGCCGGCCTCTCCGCCGACGCGGGCCTGCCGACCTACCGGGGGGTGGGCGGCATCTACGACTCGAAGAACACCGATCACGGGATCCCCATCGAGGTCGCCCTCTCCGGGCCGACCTTCCGCCGCGATCCCGAGCTGACCTGGCGCTACATCCACGAGATCGAGCAGGCCTGCCGCGGCGCGCGGCCCGCCTTCGGCCACGAGTACCTGGCCCGCCTCGAGGCGACCCACGAGGTCGTGATCCTCACCCAGAACGTCGACGGCCTCCACCACGCCGCGGGCTCGAGCCGGGTGATCGCCATCCACGGCGATCTGCGCGCGCTGCGCTGCACCGCCTGCGACTGGCGGGAGCGGGTGGAGGATTACGCCCACCTCTCCCCCTTCCCCCACTGCGAGGCCTGCGGCGCGGTCCTCCGGCCCGATGTCGTCCTCTTCGAGGAGATGCTCCCCCTCGACGCGGTCGATGCCCTCCAGACCGAGCTGGCCCGGGGCTTCGATCTGATCCTCTCGGTCGGGACCAGCGCCGTCTTCCCCTACATCGCCGGGCCGGTGATGCAGGCGGCGCGGGCTGGCCGGCCCACCGTCGAGGTGAATCCGACGAGGACGATGATCTCGGGGGTCGTCTCGCACCGGCTGCCGCTCACCGCGGCGGTGGCGTTCGAGGCGATCGAGGCGCTCGGCGCGGGCTGAGCCTAGAGGATCCCGGTGCGGCCGGAGGCCTCGGGGTTCTTCTCGAAGCTCACCTTCGCCGCGGCGATCTCCCGCAGGGAGAGGACCGGCGGCTTGTTCTTCGCATCGACCAGCTCCCGGGCCCCGGCCATCAGCTGGCGGGTGCGCTTGGCGGCCAGGATGGTGAGCGCGAAGCGGCTGGGGACGTTGGGAAGGCAGTCTTCGATGGTGACGCGTGCCATGAAATCGACCTCTCGGGGCGGTCCGCCCTGCTCAGGGCGACGAGGATGGAACCCGAATGTCTATGCCACGGATGCCAGGGTGTCAATCGGAGGGCCCCGGCGCGGCGGGCTCGGGGGCCGGCCGGAGGGCGCCGAAGCGCTCCCGGAGGTCGGCGAGGGCCCCCGGCCGCAGCCGGACCCAGGGGGAGAGCTCGCTGCCCCGGAGGAGCACCCCCGGCTCGCCGTCCGCGGCCAGGGCGAAGAGCTCCAGGGTGCGGCGCTGGGAGCGTCCGCCGCCCTCGCCCCGGAGGCCGAGGGAGAGGACGGCCTCGGGCTCGGCGTCCGCGGCGGGCAGCGCGGGCCCCTCCACCTCGAAGGCCACCGCCCGCAGCTCCCCGAGGTCCCGGATCAGGGCCCGGCGGGGCAGATCCCCGGCGGGCGCCGACGTGCCGCCCGCGGGGTCCACGACGGTCCAGCCGGCCTCGAGCTTCTCGAGGGCGATCTCCACCTCGCCTTCCTTCCAGTGGAGGAGATCGAGCTGCTCCGGCGGGGTGGTCACGACCCGCTTCTCCCGCCAGTGCAGCAGGCGCGGGTCGAGGCGGTGGCGCAGGGCGGAGCTCACCAGCAGGAGCCCCTCCCCGTCGACCAGGAGGTAGCTGCGGCCGTCGAAGGGGCTCTCGCCGCCGAGGGCCAGCCGCAGGGGGCCGGCGTCGGTCGTCAGCTCGAGCTCGAAGGCCGCCGGATCGAGGCCGAAGACCGAGAGGGGCTTCTCTCCGCGCTCGACCGCCTCACCGGGGCCGAGGGCGCAGAGCTGCTCGAGGAGGGTGCGCACCCGTTCCCCGTCCGCGGCGGTCTCCACCGGGGCGGTCAGGCGGAAGGCCGCGCCCTCCCGCTCGAGGACCAGGGCCGGGGCGCCGGGGGGCAGCAGGCGAAAGGCGCGGACCACCTCGGGGGAGGAGAGGAGGGGCGGGCCCGCGGCCTCCGGTGGCCGCGCGTCCTGCCGCAGCCAGAAGAAGAGGGCCCCCAGGACGAGGGCGCCGGTCAGGATCCAGGCGCGCAGCTGCCGCTTCATGGACGTCGTCTCCGCCAGGCCACCGCGATCCCCAGACAGAGCAGGAGCAGGGGCAGGCCGTCGACGGTGGCCAGGCGCAGGAAGCGACCCTGAGCCACCGTGAGGAAGAGGGAGGAGGAGGCCCGGCGCCGGGGCCGGATGGTGATCCGCTCGCCTCGCTCGGTGAGCCAGGCCAGGGTGTTCAGGGCGAGATCCCGGTTGCCGAGCTGCTCGAGCCACTGCCCGCCGACCCACTCGCTGTCGCCGACCACCGCCAGGCGGAACGCCTCGGTGTCGGGCTCGCCGTCCTCGCCGGGCTCGCCCCCGGCGACCACCAGCAGGGGCAGGGGACCGCCCCGCTCGTCCTCGTCCCGCTGCAGGGGCTCTCCGGCCGGCAGGCCCTCGGCCCAGGCGGAGTCCGCCGAGAGGGCCAGCGGGGTGGGGCGGGGCAGGCCGGGCACCCCGAGGGGAAGGAGGGAGCGGGCGGTCGGCAGGATGACCGCCAGATCGAAGCGCTCGGTGATGGCGTGCTTGGCGTAGCGGGAGGCGACCACGACGCTCGGGCCGGTGCCCAGCCGCTGCCCGACGCCCTGGGGATCGACGACCAGGTCGTCGCCCGCGGCGATCCCGCGCCGCTCCAGGAGGCTGGAGAGGCCGGCGTCGATGGCGGGATCCAGGAGGACCAGCAGGCGGCCGCCCCGATCGAGGTAGCGCTCGAGGGTGTCGGCCTCGGCGGGCAGGAGGGGGCGGCGCGGGCCGGCGACGATCACGGCGGCGGCGTCCGCGGGGACACCAACCTCCCGGGAGAGCTCCAGCTCCCGGGGGAGGTAGCCCTCACTCTCCAGGGCCCCCTTCAGGGCCGCGAGGCCCCGGGGGCTGGCGGCGTCGTCCAGCGCCGCCTCACCGTGGCCGGTGACGAAGTAGAGCAGCGTGCTGCGCTCGGTGGTGAGGCGCCGCAGGGCGGTGGTCAGGGCGGCCTCGCCGACGACCTCGAGCCGCACCGTCCGCTCGCCCTGCTCGAGGACCATCCGGGGGCCGGCGAGGTTCACGCCGTAGCGGGCGACGAGGTCCGGGTGCTGCGCGGGATCGAGGAGGCGCAGGGTGAGCCGGTCGGTGTGCTCGCGGTAGCGCTGCACCAGGGTCTCGAGGCGGGCCGCGGGGTTGCCGCCGGGGGCGAGGAAGGCCAGCAGGGTCACCGGCGCCGAGAGCCCCCGCGCGGTGGCGATGGAGTCGGGGGCCAGGGTGAAGACCTGCTCCCGGGTCAGATCGTGGCGCAGGTCGGCCCGGGCCGCCGCCCGCACGGTCGCGACGCAGAGGAAGACGACCGCGAGGGTGGAGATCGTGGTGGTCAGGGCGAAGGTCGTGCCCCGGCCCCGGGCCAGGTGCCCGAGGCTCCGGCCCGAGGCCCAGACCAGGTAGGCGATCCCGGCGGCGCCCAGCGCGGCCTGCAGCCCGAGCAGGAGGGGCCAGCGGCCGCCCAGGGCGATGCCCGAGAGCAGGGCCATGCCCAGGAGCGCGGCGCCGAGGCCTC
This sequence comes from Deltaproteobacteria bacterium, assembly GCA_029210625.1. NCBI lineage: Bacteria > Pseudomonadati > Myxococcota > Myxococcia > Deltaproteobacteria bacterium. The sequence goes on from JARGFU010000017.1 coordinate 115,959, forward strand.
CGGCGAGGCGGGGGAGGGAGTCGCCCTTCATCAGCCGGCCCACCGGTGCCACTCGATGGCGCGGTGCGAGAGGAAGAGGCCCAGGACGATCCAGGCGCCGAAGTAGGCCAGGCTCGCCACGTCCAGGAGGCCCTGGGCCAGCAGCCGCAGGTGGTGTCCGGCCGAGAGCACCATCAGGAGCTCGCGGGAGCTGCCCTCCATCAAGGGCGCGGCCTGGGCCGCGAGGAAGAGGAGGAGGGAGAAGACCAGGGTGGTCAGCGCCGCGACGGCCTGGGAGCGGGAGAGGGCGGAGAAGAAGAGCCCCACGGCCGTGAGGGCGGCGCCGGTGAGGCAGACGCCCAGCAGCCCCGAGAGGATCGTGGGCCAGGCGACCGCCCCGGCCTGCCCGGTGCCGATGGCGGCGAGGAGGAGGGGCTCGACCAGGGAGAGGGCGAGGAAGCAGAGCACCAGGGTGAGCACGGCGAGATACTTGCCCAGCACGATGGCCGCCGGCCGCACCGGCGAGGTCAGGAGCAGCTCGAAGGTGCCCCGGCTGCGCTCGTCCGCGATCAGCCGCATGGTCATCAGGGGGGCGGCGAAGAGCAGGAGGGTGCCGCGGGTGCCCACCATCGGCACCAGCACGACCTCGGTGAGGTTGAGGGCCTCGAGGGCCTCGGCGGCGCCGGCCGCCCGGTACTGGGTGGAGAGCGCGATGAAGAGCTCGACCCTCCCGACGAAGAGCCAGCCGCAGACGAAGGTGAGCAGGGCCAGGAGCAGCCAGGCCAGGGGCGTGCCGAAGAGGAGGAGGAGCTCCCGGCGATAGATCGCCACCGTCTGACGCAGGAGGCTCATGCGGCGGTCAGCTCCCGGAAGAGGGCCTCGAGGTCGGGGCGCCCGCCCTCGCCCTCCCAGGCCTTCGAGAGCACCTCGAGGCGGTCGAAGGCCACGACCTTGCCGGCCTTCAGGACCAGCACCCGGTCGCAGACCTTCTCCACCTCGGTGAGGATGTGGCTGGAGAGGAGGATCGTGTGGTCTCCGGCCAGGCTCTGGATCAGCTCGCGCAGCTCGACCACCTGGAGGGGGTCGAGGCCCAGGGTGGGCTCGTCGAGGACGAGCACCGGCGGCGCGCCGAGCAGCGCGATCGCCAGGCCCAGGCGCTGGCGGAAGCCCCGGGAGAGGGTGGCCACCAGATCCCGGCGCACCTCGCGCAGGGCGGTCCGCTCGAGGCTGGCCTCGAGGGCCGCGCGGGCCTCGCCGCCCGCCAGCCCCCGGAGGGCGGCGGCGTGCCGCAGGGTCTCCTCCACCCGCAGGTCGGGGTGGACCGGCGGGGTCTCGGGGAGGTAGCCCACCCGGGCGCGGGCCAGGAGGGGCTCCTCGAAGAGATCGTGCCCTCCGATGCGGACCGTGCCCGAGGTCGGGGAGAGGGCGCCGGTGAGCATCCGCAGGGTGGTCGTCTTGCCGGCCCCGTTGGGGCCGAGGAGGCCCAGGATCTCCCCGGGCTCCGCCTCGAAGGAGAGGTCGTCCACCGCCAGGTGATCCCGGTACCGCTTCGTCAGCTGAGAGGCCCCGATCACGCGGTGCGAACCTATCCTCGCCCCAGATCGTGTCAAGCGGCGCGTGGGGTGATTGACCCGCGGGAGGCGATCCGGGAGTCTCTACGGGTGCCCCCCCGCGAGCCCTTCCCCCGGATCATCGGAGACCTCGCAGCTAGCAAGGCCACGGGTTGTCTGAAGGTCACTGCTGGGTCGGTCGAGCGTGAGATCTTCCTCAAGAAGGGGAAGGTCATCCAGGCGCGCTCGCGCACCATGAAGGAGGCCCTCGGCCGGGTCCTGATCGATCAGGGCTGGGTCACGGAGGAGCAGCTCGACGAGGCCCTGATGAAGGCCGCGGCGCAGGGGATGCAGCTGGGCGACTGCCTCGTCTCCACCGGCATCCTCACCCCGCAGCAGGTCGTCGACGCGCTCACCGAGCAGATCAAGCTGCGGGTCTTCAACCTCTTCCGGGTCACCGAATACGAGCACGTCTTCGACGCGGGCCCCCTGCCCGAGCTGCACTTCCAGGTGCGCCTGCCGGTCTCGGAGCTGGTGGTCGAGGGGGTCGGGGTCTGCTTCTCGGTCGACCGGATCATGGACGAGCTCTCCCTCACCGAGGACACCCTGGTGCGGGCGACCAAGGACGCGGCGGACACCGCCGAGCGGCTCCACCTCGGTCCCCGGGAGCTGCGCCTGCTCCAGGCGGTGAGCGAGCCGGCCACCGTCGAGCGGCTCATCGAGGGCGGCGAGTACTCCTACCTGAAGCTCCTGCGCTTCCTCTTCGCTCTCTGGTGCCTGCGCCTCCTCGAGGTCGTCGTCCCCGAGCCCGAGGAGGAGCCCCTGCCCGAGCCGGAACCGGAGCCCGAGCCCGAGCCCGAGCCGGAGCCGGAGCCGGAGGCGGAGCCGGAGGCGGAGCCCGCCGAGGAGGCGGGCCGCAAGATCCAGCTCGAGGTCGAGGAGGCCCACGATCCGCGGCGGGCCGCCCTCCGGCGGCAGCTCCTCGAGCGCTACAAGAAGCGCTCCCGCCAGCCGACGGGCTCGACGCCGGCGCAGCCGGCCTCGCCGCCCGCCGGCGCGAAGGCGGAGGCCCCCCGGCGCCCGCCGAAGGAGGCGCCGCGGCCCGCGCCGAGCCTGCCCGATCGGGTGATGGCCCTCTACCTGCGCCTGCCCCGCCTCGACTACTTCCAGCTCCTCGAGATCCCGGTGAAGGCCACCGTCTCCGACGTGAAGATCGCCTACGGTGGCTTCCTGCGGAAGTGGAGGCTCGAGCACATCCCCGAGGACTGGCCGGAGAAGGCCCGGGTGGCGGCGGGAGTGCTCCTCGATCGGGGCACCGAGGCCCTCACGGTGCTCACCGATCCCGAGAGCCGCCGCAGCTACCTCGAGCAGCGCGCCTCGGGAGGCGCCCGCACCCTCGAGGGCAACGAGGGGCTGATCACCGCCGGCGTCGCCCAGCAGAAGGCGCGCCGGGCCCGGGAGCGGGGCGAGACCGAGGAGGCGGAGGCCATCCTGCGCGAGGCCCTGAAGAAGGTGCCCGAGGAGGCCGCCCTCTGGCTGGGCCTGGGCATCCTCCTGGTCGATCGCCTGCGCGGCGGCGGCAAGGCCGACCTCCAGGAGGAGGCGGTGAAGATGCTGCGCAAGGCCGTCGCCCTCGACCCCGCCCTCGATCTGCCCTGGGTCTACATCGGCCGGGTGGCCGAGATCCGCAAGGAGCCGGAGCTGGCCCGCAAGCTCTATCGCAAGGCCCTCTCGGTGAACCCCGAGTCGGAGCTCGCGGCCTCCGGCCTCCGGAACCTCCAGACCGCGCAGGAGAAGGGCAGCCTCCTCGACCGGCTGCTCGGCAAGAAGTGAGCACCCCCGAACAGCTCCCCATCGTCGTCCAGAAGTACGGCGGCTCGTCGGTCGCCGATCCCGAGCGGATGAAGAAGGTCGCCGCCCGGGTCGCGGCCACCGCCGCGTCCGGCAAGCGGGTGGTGGTGGTGGTCTCCGCCATGGGCGACACCACCGACGGCCTCCTCGAGCTGGCCCACCAGGTGAGCGACGCGCCCCCGCGGCGAGAGCTGGACATGCTCCTCACCGCCGGAGAGCGGATCAGCATGGCCGTGCTCTCCATGGCCCTGCAGGCCCGGAGCGTGGACGCCATCTCCTTCACCGGCTCGCAGTCGGGGATCATCACCAACGACGCCCACGCCGGCGCCCGCATCCTCGAGGTGCGCCCCTACCGGATCCAGGACGAGCTGGAGCGCGGCCGGGTGGTGATCGTCGCCGGCTTCCAGGGCGTCTCGTACAAGAAGGAGATCACCACCCTCGGCCGGGGTGGCTCGGACACCACCGCCGTGGCCCTCGCCGCGGCCCTCGGTGCCGAGTACTGCGAGATCTGCACCGACGTCGACGGCGTCTACTCGGCGGACCCGCGGCGGGTGCCCGAGGCGCGCCGGATCGAGAGCATCGGCCAGGAGGAGATGCTCGCGCTGGCCGCCGGGGGTGGGAAGGTCCTCCACCGCGCGGCCGTGGACTACGCCCGCTCGGCCGGCATCGCGCTCTGGGTGAGGGCCACCGCCAGCGATCCCACGGCGAAGGGCGAGGGCACCCTGGTGCGGGTCGGCGCCCGGAGCGAGGATCCCCGGGTGGTCGCCGTCACCTCTCGCAAGGTGCTCCACCTCGAGGGCGAGGCCGGGGTCGGGCTCGCCGGGCTGATCGACGGGGTCGCCGAGACCGGCGGCACCATGCCGGATCTGGTCGCTCACGAAGGAGGCGCCTGCTCCCTCGTCCTCTCGCCCGACGATCTCCACGGCGCCTTGCCGGCGGCGGTGGAGGCGGCGCGGGCCGCCGGACGCCTCGTGGTGCACGACGACCGGGTGGCCCTCTCGGTGGTGGGCTCGGCCTTCGACCGGGCGCCGGCTCTCTGCGCCCGGGTCCTCGGCCTCCTCGAGGCCGAGGGGGTCCGGCCCGAGCTGATCGTCGCCTCTCCCCAGCGCCTGGCCTTCGTGCTGACCGAGGACTCCGAGCGGGTCGCCGAGCTCGAGGGCGTCCTCCACCGCGCCCTCCTGCCGGACGAGAGCTAGGGCCGTGACGGAGACGGGACAGAAGAGCGCGGCCCGGGTGCTGGTCGTGGACGACGAGCCCTCGATCCGCCTGGTGCTGGAGCGGGGCCTGCGGGCGGCCGGGCTGGAGGTGCGCTGCGCCGAGAGCCTGGACGCGGCCCGCGAGGCGCTGCTGGAGACCCCGGAGGTCGTCCTCCTCGACGCGTGGCTCCCCGATGGTAACGGGCTGGAGCTGCTGCGGGAGATCCAGGCCGCGCCGCCGCCGAGGCCGGAGGTGGTCGTGATGACTGCCAGGAGCTCGATGGAGGTCACCGTCGAGGCGATGAAGGGCGGCGCCCGGGACTTCGTGGTGAAGCCCTTCGATCTCGACGCGGTGGTGGCCCTGGCCGGCGAGCTCGCCGGCGCCGCGCGCGAGGAGAGCTCGAGCCCGCAGGCGGGCGGCGGGCGCATCGGGCGGCTGCTGGGGGCGAGCCCGGCGATGGTCGAGGTCTTCAAGGCCATCGGCCGCATCGCGCCCACCGACGAGACGGTGCTGGTCGAGGGCGAGTCCGGCACCGGCAAGGAGCTGGTGGCCCGGGCGATCCACGATCACTCCAGCCGCGCCGAGGGACCCTTCGTCACCGTCAACTGCGCCGCCATCCCCCTCGACCTGATGGAGAGCGAGCTCTTCGGACACGAGCGGGGCTCCTTCACCGGCGCGACCGCCCGGCGCAAGGGCAAGTTCGAGCTCGCCGGCGGGGGGACGATCTTCCTCGACGAGGTGGGCGAGCTGCCGACCCCCCTGCAGGCCAAGCTGCTGCGGGTCCTGCAAGAGCGGCAGATCGAGCGGGTCGGGGGCGGCGCCCCGCTGGCGGTGGACGCGCGGATCGTGGCGGCCACCCACCGCGACCTGCGCCGGATGGTGCGCGAGGGGCGCTTCCGCGAGGATCTCTTCTACCGCCTGGACGTGGCGCGGCTGCGGCTGCCGCCCCTGCGGGAGCGGGGGGACGATCTCGATCTCCTGGCCGGCACCTTCGCCGGGCGCTGGGGGCCCGAGCTGCGCGGCCACGCCGTGCAGATCGACCCGGCGGCGATGGAGGCGCTGCGCGTCCACCCCTGGCCGGGCAACGTCCGCGAGCTGGAGAACGTCATCAAGCGCGCCCTGATCGAGGGGCGCGGCCCGGCCCTCGAGCTCGCCGATCTCGGCGGGGCGAGCGTCCCGAGGCCCGCGGAGGAGGGCGCGGAGGTGGAGGCCGAGGCCCTCGAGGCCGGGCCGGTCGTCTCGGTGGACGCCATGCCCCTCGAGGTGCTGGTGCGCCGGCGCCTGGCCTCCTACCTCGACCGGATGGGCGACCAGCCGCCGCCGAAGCTCCACGCCACCGTGATGGCGCTCTTCGAGCGGACCCTGCTGACCCTCGTGATCGATCGCGCCGGCGGCAACCAGCTCGAGGCCGCGCGCCGCCTGGGCATGAACCGCAACACCCTACGCAAGCGGATCGACGATCTCGACATCCCGCTGCCCGACAAGCGCAAGAAGCGACGCTAGGGCCGGGTTCAGAGGACCTGCTCGAAGCCCTCGAAGCGAGGGGGGCCGAGGAGGATGCCCTCGGGGGTGCGGGCGCCGGAGTGGGCCTTGCGGAAGGCCTCGGACTCGGTCCACGCGACGAAGGCCTCGTGCGAGGTCCACACCGAGTGGGAGGCGAAGAGGGTCTTGCCCTCGGCGGTCGCGCCGCGCAGGAGGTTGAAGGCCTCGAAGCCCGGCACCCCCGCGAGGTGGCTGTCGCGCTCGCGCCAGACGCGCTCGAAGTCCTCTTCGCGCCCCTCGGCGACGGTGAAGCGGTTCATCGCGATGTACATGGTCGTCTCTCCTTCGCCCGGGACGATGCGCCCGGTGGCGCGGAGATCAACCGGCCGGCCAGGTCAGCCGGGCGCCCACCGGCCAGTGGTCGGAGGGGAAGCGGGGCGGATCGGCGTAGCGGGAGAGATCGACGATGTGCTCGAGGACCTCGTGGCGGGCGGGATCGACGAAGAGGTGATCGATCCGGTTGGCGGGGTCCCAGGGGGGAGGCGGATCCTCGGTGGTGAGCTGCGTCCGCTCGGCGGCGAGCGCGTGGGTCTCATCGAAGGTGCCGTCGAGGATCTGGAAGGCCTCGTCCGCGGGCTGGGAGTTGAAGTCGCCGGTGAGGATCACCGGCAGCTCGGCCAGGCGGCCGCCGGTGCGCTCGACGACCACCGGCGCGCTCCGCTCCTGGCTGGGGGAGTTGTTGTCGAAGTGGGTCGTGGCGAAGAGGAGGTGGCGGCCGTCGGTGAGCTGCTCGAGCTCGACCCAGGTCAGGAGGCGCCAGATCTGGTTGTCGGCGAAGCCTCCGCTCCAGGCCTCGTCGGGGGTGGGGGAGAGCCAGTACACGCCGGCATCGACCCGCCGGAAGCGGTCCCGCCGCCAGAAGACGGTGGCGTCCGGGGAGGCGGCCAGCGGCGCCGAGCCGGGGTCCGGATCGACGTAGTAGAAGGCGTCGTGACCGGGCAGGGCGTCGAGGAAGAGGTCGACGTCCTCCTCGGTGAAGAGCTCCTGCAGGCCGATCAGATCGGCGTCGAAGCGGTCGATGGCCTCGTGGAGGTGGGGCAGGCGGGTCTGCCAGTCGTCCAGCCCCGGGGAGGGGCAGAAGGAGCACATGACGTTGAAGGTGAGCACCGAGAGGGGGCGCTCGTCCGCTTCGCCCCCCTTCTCGCCGCAGCCGGGGGCCGCGAGGAGCAGGAGGATCGGGAGGGTCGGCCAGAGGAGGTAGCGCACGGTGCTTCGACCCTACGCCAGGAGATCGCGCCGAGGCCAGCAGGGGAAAAACGGGCCGGCGGTTTCCGGATCCGTGCCGCCCTTTGATAGGGTCCTCCTGTCGTCAGGCGAGCCTGGCGGCTTGCCCATCGCTGTGGGAGCCAGCGGTGTGTTCCCACCCCGATGCGGCATCCAAGAATGGCAATGACCCGGCCCGTAGCCGAAGCGCGTCCGCGCATCCTGGTGATCGACGACAGCAAGAGTCTGCTGGCGGCGGTGCAGTACACCCTGGGCAAGGCCGGGATGGAGGTCTTCGTCTCCGACAACCCGATCACGGTCGGGACCTTGATCCGCCAGCACCGTCCGCAGTTGGTCCTGGTGGACGTGGAGATGCCGGGCCTCGAGGGCGACAAGGTGGTCGAGATCATCGGCAAGCACGAGGGGATGCGGGTGGTGCTCTACTCCAGCAAGGGGCTGGAGGAGCTGCGTGAGCTGGCCCGCCGCAGCCGGGCCGATGGCTTCATCGTGAAGCACGAGGTCGGCTTCGACTTCCTCCGCCGGGTGAAGGCCGAGCTCGAGCAGGTTCGACCTCGCTAGCACCAGAAGAGGGCGCCCCGGAGACCCGGGACGCCCTCCATGTTGGGGTGCCAGGATTCGAACCTGAATAGTCAGCTCCAAAGGCTGATGTCCTGCCGTTAGACGACACCCCAGTGAGACTCCGGGGGTACTTAGTGGACCCGGGAGATTCGAGGCAAGGGTGCCGATCCCGGCCCGGCTTCAGGTGCGCGGCATCAGGTAGCGCGGGTGGCGCGGGGCGACGTGGCTCACGTCGGGGGCGAAGAAGGCCCAGTAGAGGGGCCAGGCCACCAGGCAGAGCAGGGCCAGGGGCCAGGAGACGACGAGCAGGAGACACCAGAGGATGACGAGGGGCATGGGGGACCTCCAGGGGCATTCCCTCTCGACTACGCGCCGACGACCCGTGCATTTCAGAGAACCTCGTCATCGGCCGGAACGCGTGCTAGCAACCCCGCCCGCGCAAGGAGACCCTCGACATGGAAGAGCAGAAGACCAAGCCCCTCGACCGTCCTCCCGTCCGCCTCGGCGACGAGGCCGCCGTGCTGGACGCCCTGGCGAAGGTCCGGGCGCGCCGCGCGAAGCTCGAGAAGCGCCGGGCCAAGAAGGCCGAGGCCGCGAGGGGCAAGAAGGGGAAGTCGGCGAAGAAGGTGGAGTTCTCCGCCAAGACCGCCGACCACCACGAGCTCTACCAGCGCAGCGTGCAGAGCCCCGTGACCGACATCAAGTTCCTGCGGCGGCTCTACAAGAAGCTCAACGACGGCCGCGAGCCCGAGCACTTCCGCGAGGACTTCTGCGGCACCGGCCTGCTCTCGGCCACCTGGGTCGGCCAGGGCGAGGGCTTCACCGCCGAGGGCTTCGATCTCGATCCCGATCCCGTCGCCTGGGGCCTGGACCACAACTTCGCCCGGCTCGGCGCCGCCGCCGGGCGCTACCTCGTCCACCTCGCGGACGTGCGGGAGCCCAGCGAGCGGAAGCCCGACGTGCGCTGCGCCCAGAACTTCTCCTGGTTCGTCTTCAAGACTCGCGACGAGCTGCTCGGCTACTTCCGCAAGGTCCACGACGATCTGCCCGAGGACGGCGTCTTCGTGATGGACATCCAGGGCGGCCGTGAGGCCCAGGAAGAGATGGAGGAGGAGATCGATCACGGGGACTGGACCTACGTCTGGGATCAGGACGCCTTCCACCCCGTGACCAGCGAGTACGAGACGAAGATCCACTTCCGCTTCCCCGACGGCACCGAGATCCGCAACGCCTTCCGCTACGACTGGCGCCTCTGGAACCTCACCGAGACCCTCGAGGTGCTCGCCGACGCCGGCTTCACGCGGGTGGAGACCTACTGGGAGGGCACCGACAAGGACGGCGAGAGTGGCAACGGCGTCTTCAAGCCCAGCCGCCTGGGCGAGAACTGCCTGGCCTGGGTGACCTACATCGTCGCCCAGCGCTGAGCGATCGCCCCGCGGGTGGGCCGTGGTAGCGTCGCGCGATGCGCACGCTGGCCTGCCCGCTGATCGCTCTGCTGCTCCTCTCCGGCTGCGACGAGCCGGCGCCGGCAGACCCGACTCCGCCGCCACGGGTCGAGGCGCCGATCCCCGCGCCGACGACACCAGAGCAGCCGACGCCGGATCCGGTGGTGGCGGAGCCCACCACCTCGCCACTGCCCCTGGAGACCCTGGTGGCCCCCGGCCTGGACCTCGGGCCCATGACGGTCTGCGACACCTCGAAGCTCGCCATCCACCCCATCGGCTTCTCGAAGAGGGGTGCCTTCGCCTACTTCATCCGCACCGACGAGGACGCGATGCTGCTCTGGCGGCTGTTGATCGTGGACCTGGTCGAGGACCGGCGCCTGGCCCAGGTCTCCCTGGAGGGGGGGGAGGGGAAGACGCCGGCGCTGGCCGACTTCGTCGAGGCCCGGGGTGAGGCCATCCGGGAGGCCCTGGAGAAGCACGGCATCGTGCCCTCGCCGGGGGAGGAACTGCTCCCGAACTCCTTCGAGCAGGAGGAGGATCGCTACGGGCTGACCGTGATGGTCCGCCCCCTCGACGAAGCGGAGGCCGCGGCCCTGGAGGACCATCCCGTGCCGCCCGTCCGGGCGACCTTCCGCCTCCACTCGCGGGCGCGGGGTTTCAAGGACATCGCCACCGTGTACCACCGGAAGTGCTGCGACTTCGTCGGGGTGCTCCGCAGCCCCCACGAGCCCCGGATCGCCGCCCTGAGCCTGGTCGGCGAGCACGGCTTCGAGGGAGCGGTGGTCTGCGATCTGGCCGTCCACGGCGCCCATCTGACGAAGGGCTTCGAGCAGGGCAAGGGCGAGCAGCCGACCGGGGAGATCCAGATCGTGGCGGAGCCGCCGGCGCTCCCGGAGGCCGCGGTGGTCGCCTTCGCGGAGGGCGAGGAGCCCTGGTCGGGGGTTGGCGACCCCTTCGGTCCGCGCGCCTCCACTGCCGGGAAGCTGGTGAGCCACTCGGACGACTACGACGACGAGGTCTTCGAGATCGAGACCGCGGGCGGCAAGCGGCACAGCTTCTTCGTCGACCCCGCCGCCGGCCACCGCCTCCGGGAGCTGCTCGACGAAGCTGAGGCCCACCGGGGCGAGCCGGTGACGATCGTCTGGCAGCGGGTCCACTACCGCCCGACCGGCGACCCCACGATGCGCTCCGACGCCCGGGTCGCCCTCGATCTCAAATAAGTGGGCCCGCCAGCATTCGAGCCCGCCGTATGGAAGAGGCGGCAAAGCCGCCCTCGATACGGGACCGAATCCGTCTCTCGCAGTGATGCGCGAGAGACCCACGGTACTCCGTGATGTGAGTGGGCCCGCCAGGATTCGAACCCGGGACCAAACCGGTTATGAGCCGGATGTTCTGACCGCTGAACTACGGGCCCACCAGGGTGGGTAGCACGCTCCCCATCCCGCCGGTAGACCCCCGAGGGGTCAGTCCTCGGAGAGGTAGGACTCGATGAGCGCGGCCTCGCGATCCTCGTGCTCGCGCATCGCGTCGCAGAGCGCGTCGCAGGCCGCCTGGAGCGCCTCGATGGTCGTCTCTTCGTAGGACTCCATCATCGCGCGGGCTTCGATCACCTTGCGGCGCAGGTGGCCGTGCTCGCGCAGCAGGCTGGCCGCCTCCTCGGTCTTCGGGCCGATGATCGCGAAGACCCCCCCGGAGCGCTCCTCCCGGCTGAAGTGCTCGGAGACGCTGTGGTGGAGGTCGTTCACCGCGACCAGGGCCTCGGCCCGGTTCTGGGCGGCGCTCACGGTGGCGAAGCGGGTCCGCATCCGGCGGTGCTCCTCCTGCAGGCCCCGCCACTCGGCCCGGAGGCGGTCCAGGCTCTCGCGATCCAGCGTGCTCATGCCCGGGCCTTGCCTCCCTTGCCCTTCTTGCCGGCCTTCTCCTTGTCCCCCGCGCCGAGGATGTCCCCGCCGAAGATCAGCAGCACGGCGACCCCGATCACGATGCAGGCGTCGGCGATGTTGAAGGGGGGCCAGGAGTAGGTCCCGTAGTGCCAGTGGATGAAGTCGATCACGTACCCATGAAAGGCCCGGTCGGTGAAGTTGCCGAGGGCCCCGCCCAGGAGGACGCCCAGGGGGACCAGCACCCGCCAGCGGGAGGCCGTGGGGTTGCGCAGGGCCAGGTAGACGATGCCTGCCGTCGCCAGCACCCCGGCCAGGAGGAAGATCGAGCGCCGGACCATCGGCGGCATGCCCAGCAGGAAGGAGAAGGCCCCGGCCGGGTTCTGCACGTAGAGGTGCTCCCAGACCGGGTCCAGGACCGTCACCGGCGCCTTCGCCAGGTACTGGATGTCGCTGGTGCCCAGGTAGAGCTTCAGCCGCTCGAAGAGGCCGGCCTCCTCGGGCATCAGCCGGGTCAGGCGGGAGACGGCCAGGTACTTGGTGAGCTGATCGAGGAACCACCAGAAGAAGCCCAGGCCGAGGACGAGGGTGAGGACCTTCTTGCGGGGCTGGGGCATGGTCTCGGTGGTCATCGGGGCCTGCTTCCGCACGGGAATGGAGTGGGGGCGAGGAGAGTTGCGCCACCCTGCCGGGGCGCGTATTGACAGGTGCAAGATGGAAGCGCAAGCGGAAGCGAGTCTTCGTCAGGACGTCAAGGCGATCAACGACAAGGTGAGGGCCGAGGCGGCCTTCGTCGAGCTCCTCTTCTCGGAGATCGGCAAGGTCATCGTCGGTCAGCGGCACATGGTCGAGCGGGTCCTCATCGGGCTCTTCTCGGACGGCCACGTCCTGCTCGAGGGCGTCCCCGGCCTGGCCAAGACCCTGACGGTCAGCACCCTGGCCCGGGCCCTCCAGGCCTCCTTCAAGCGGATCCAGTTCACGCCGGACCTGCTCCCCGCCGACCTCATCGGGACGCTCATCTACCGGCAGAACACCGGGGAGTTCGCGGTGAAGAAGGGGCCCGTCTTCGCCAACATCATCCTGGCGGACGAGGTGAACCGGGCGCCGGCCAAGGTCCAGAGCGCCCTGCTCGAGGCCATGCAGGAGCGGCAGGTCACCATCGGGGACACCACCTACCCCCTGCCGCACCCCTTCCTGGTCATGGCGACCCAGAACCCGGTCGAGCAGGAGGGCACCTACCCCCTGCCCGAGGCGCAGGTCGATCGCTTCCTCCTCAAGGTGAAGGTGGGCTACCCCACCCGCGCCGAGGAGCTGCAGATCATGGCCCGCCAGACCGTGGAGGAGAGGCCGGACCTGGCCAAGGTCTGCGGGCCGGACGACATCCTCCGGGCCCGGGAGCTGGTGCGGGAGATCTACGTCGACCAGAAGCTCCTCGACTACATCGTCGACCTGGTCCAGGCGACCCGCGAGCCGGCCCGCTTCGGCCTCAAGGATCTCTCCCGCTACATCGAGTACGGGGCCTCCCCCCGGGCGACCATCGCCCTGAACCTGGCCGCGCGCTCCCACGCCTTCCTGCGCCAGCGGGGCTTCGTCACCCCCGAGGACATCAAGGCCATCGGCCTCGACGTGCTGCGCCACCGGGTCATCCTCACCTACGAGGCCGAGGCCGACGAGGAGACCTCCGAGACGATCATCCGGAAGATCTTCGACGCGGTCGAGGTGCCCTGATGCGCGCCCCCCTGGCTCTGCTCGCCGCGGTGTCGGCGCTCACCCTCGTCTCCTGCAAGGGCGACTACGGGCCGGCCGAGACCTGCAAGACCATGGCGAAGCAGCAGTGCCGCTTCCTCTACGACTGCTGCAACGCCGTCGAGCGCGACACCGTCTCCGGCCTCGACAACTGGTCGCCGACCGTGGGGCCCCACGGCACCAAGGCCCAGTGCGAGGAGCAATACGAGGAGATCTATTGCGCCATCTTCGCGCCGCTGACCGACTCGAAGCAGGAGGGGCGGGCGAGCTGGAACGCCAGCGAGGCGCGCCGCTGCTTCGGCTTCGTCGAGGAGTCGGCCAAGGCCTGCGACGCGGCCAAGTACCTCTTCGGGATCATGGACGAGCCCGAGTGCGGCCTCGAGGCGCTGATCACCGGCAAGGTCCCCCGCGGGGAGACCTGCTACTACGACCTCGAGTGCGCCGACCCGGACGCCACCTGCGTCCCCGAGGAGCCGCCCACCGACACCGACGTGGTCACCGCCCGGGGCGTCTGCGAGGGGCCGCCGGTGGTCGGCGAGGCCTGCCCGGGCGGGGTCTGCTCCGTCGGCGCCTTCTGCGACCAGAGCGGCGCCAGCCCGATCTGCGCCGCGCTCAAGGCCGACGGCCAGCCCTGCTACGACCCCGGCGAGTGCGAGAGCGGCATCTGCGGAGCGGGTGGCAGCTGCGAGGCGAAGAAGGCCGACGGGGAGACCTGCATCTTCAACCAGGAGTGCGTCTCGGAGCTCTGCGACGCCGAGCCGGATCCCGCGGTCTGCGCCCCGCGGCGGGCCGACGGCGCCGCCTGCACCTACGGCGAGCAGTGCGACTCGACCTTCTGCGATCCGGCGGCCGGGCTCTGCGCCCAGGCCTCCGCCGCCGGCGACGTGACCTACGCCCTCTGTGAGGGCTAGGCACCGGAAAACGGGGGAAGATGCTGACCTTCTCGAGGGTTGAGGAGCACCAGAGATGCTGCCACGCGATCTCGTAAGAAGGATCCGGCGGATCGAGATCCAGACCCGGCGCGCGGTGAACCAGGCGCTGGCCGGCCAGTACCACTCCGTCTTCAAGGGCCGGGGCATGGCCTTCTCCGAGGTGCGGCAGTACGAGCCCGGCGACGAGATCCGGACGATCGACTGGAACGTCACCGCCCGGGCGAGGGAGCCCCACGTGAAGGTCTTCGTCGAGGAGCGTGAGCTCACCGTGATGCTCCTGGTCGATCTCTCGGCCAGCGGCGACTTCGGCTCGACCGAGAAGGCCAAGGCCGAGGTGGCCGCCGAGATCGCGGCGCTGCTGGCCTTCTCGGCGGTGCGGAACAACGACCGGGTGGGCCTGCTCCTCTTCACCGACCGGATCGAGAAGTTCATCCCCCCGAAGAAGGGGCGCTCGCACGTGCTGCGGGTGATCTCCGAGATCCTCGGCTTCCAGCCGGAGGGGAGGGGCACCGACATCTCCGGCGCCCTGCAGTACTACTCCCGCCTGATCCGGCGCTCGGCGGTCACCTTCCTGATCTCGGACTTCATCGCCGACGACGCCCACCACAAGCCGATGCAGATCGCCGGTCGGCGCCACGACCTGGTGCCGGTCGTGCTCTTCGATCCCTGGGAGGAGCAGCTCCCCGCCCTCGGGCTCATCCGGGGCGAGGACGCCGAGACCGGCGCGCCCATCGTCATCGACACCTCGAGCGCCGCGGTGCGCTCGCAGCTCTCGGCGGCCACCGCGGCCCGCCGCGAGAAGCTCAAGACCGACTTCAGCCGGATGGACGTCGAGCCGATCTGGATCCGCACGGACGAGGACTACGTCGTGCCGCTGGTGCGCTTCTTCCGCCACCGGGCAGCGAGGGGCCGCGCGGCATGAGCGACGCCGCGCCCAGGGCCTGGGAGCCGCCCCTCTTCGAGACGAAGGTCTCGAACGACGCGCCCTTCGTCGGCGAGACCGTCCGCTACGAGATCCGGGTGGGGCACCCTCCGGACGTCTCGGTGAAGCTGCCCACCCAGCTCACCCTCGACCCCTACGTCCTGAACGCCGTCCGCCGCGAGGTGGAGCCGGCTACCCCGGATGCCGGCGGCCTGGTGGTCGAGCGCTTCGAGCTGGACCTGGGCATCTACACCCTGGAGAGCGGCCCGATCCCGCCCATCTCGCTCCAGGTGGAGACCGCCGAGGGGCCGGCGGAGCTGGCGGTGGCCGGCCCGAAGCTCACGGTGAAGACCGCCACCGCCGAGGAGGGCGCCGAGGCCAAGGCCCTGGCCCCCCCGGTCGCGGTCTGGATGGCCGACCACACCCTCCTCTGGGTGGGGGGCGTCGCCCTCGGGACGGTGCTGCTGGCCCTCGTGCTCTGGCGGCTCGTCGCCGGCTACCTCGCCCGGCGGCGCGCCCGGCCGGCGCCGGTGGCGCCCCCGCTCCCCCTCGATCAGCGGGCCCTCGCGGCCCTCGAGGCCCTGCAGCAGGAGGGGCTGGTCGCCGCCGGGAAGCAGCGGCTCTACTTCTTCGCTCTCTCCGAGATCCTGCGGGCCTACCTCGGCGAGCGCTTCGGCTTCGACGCCCTGGAGTGCACCACCGAGGAGCTGCGCGCGGCCCTGCGGGATCGGCCCACCCCCGGCCTGAAGAGCGCCGAGTTCGAGGAGTGGCTGGCCCTGGCCGACATGGCGAAGTTCGCCCGCTACCCGCCCACCGACGCCGAGTGCTCCGACGCGCTCTCCCAGGCGGTCGAGGTGATCCACACCACCACCGCGGCCGCCCGGGCCGCCGAGGCGAACCTCGTGGCCCACACCGGTGGGGCGAGCGCCGGGAAGGGGGCGGCCGCCTGACGCCATGTGGATCTCCTCCTTCCAGTTCGCCCGCCCCTGGGCGCTGCTGCTCCTGGCGCTCCTGCCCTTCGTCTGGCTCTGGGTCGCCCGCGGCCGCAAGAGCCGGCCGGTGCTGCGCCTGCCCTCGGCGGCCCTCTACGCGAACACCCGTCCCACCCTGGCCTCGCTGCTGCGCGGGCTGCCGGCCCTCTTCAAGGCCCTGGCCCTCCTGCTCGTGGTGGGGGCCCTGGCCCGGCCGCAGGTGCGCAGCTCGAAGAACGAGGACGTCAGCGTCGAGGGCATCGACGTGGTGCTGGTCCTCGACGTCTCCACCTCGATGAAGGCCGCCGACTTCAAGCCGGTGAACCGCCTCGCGGTCGCCAAGCGGGTGATGGCCGACTTCATCGAGAAGCGGGTGAACGACCGGATCGGCCTGGTGGTCTTCGCCGGTGAGGCCTTCACCCAGGCGCCCCTCACCCTCGACTATCCCGTGCTCCTCGACGTCCTCGACGCGGTGCGGATGGGCGTCATCCAGGACGGGACCGCCATCGGCAACGCCCTGGCGACGGCGGTGAACCGGCTGCGGAGCTCCGAGGCCAAGAGCAAGGTCATCATCCTGGTCACCGACGGTGACTCGAACGCGGGCAACATCTCCCCGACCCAGGCCGCGGCCATCGCCGCCGAGCTGGGCATCCGGGTCTACCCGATCATGGTGGGCAAGGGGGGCGAGGTGCCCTATCCCGCGGGCCGCGACGCCTGGGGGCGGGTCGCCTACCAGAACGTCCGCATCCCGGTGAACCCCGAGCTGCTCAAGGAGATCGCGGCGGCCACCGGCGGCAGCTACTACCGGGCCACCGACAAGAAGTCCCTGGAGGAGAACTTCCAGGCCATCCTCGACGACCTCGAGAAGAGCAAGCTGATGGAGGGCGGGGTGTACGTGAACTACACCGAGGTCTTCCCCCTCCTGGCCCTGCCGGCGGTGCTCCTGCTCTTCTTCTCCTACCTCCTCGCGGCCACCCGGCTGCGCACCTTCCCCTAGACGACCATGCTCGACGGCTGGACCTTCACCCTGCTGGGCTACAAGGCGCGCCTGCTCCACCCGGAGTACGGCCTGCTGCTGGCCGCCGTCGTCTTCGGCGGCATCGCCCTCTTCCTGGCGGCGGTGGGCCACGCCGCGCGGGTGCGGCGGATCATCCCGACGCGCCTGATGCCCAGGGTGCTGCCCGGCTACTCCCCGGCCCGGCGCTACCTGCGCCTGGGCTCCGGGCTCTTCTCCGGGGTGCTGATCTCCCTGGCCCTCATGCAGCCGCAGTGCGGCAGCGGCAGCGAGCTGGCCCGCAAGGTGGGCATCGACGTGGTGGTGGCCCTCGACGTCTCCCGCTCGATGCTCGCCCGGGACGTGAAGCCCTCCCGCCTCGACCGGGCCCGGCTGGAGCTCACCGACCTCATCGACCACCTCGACGGGGATCGCTTCGGCCTGGTGATCTTCGCCGGCACGGCCTTCGTGCAGTGCCCGATGACCACGGACTACGCCGCGGCCAAGCTCTTCCTCCGGGCGGTGGACGCCTCCCAGATGCCCACCCAGGGCACCAACCTCTCGGCGGCCCTCGGCGCGGCGGCCCAGCTCCTCTCCTCCCGGGAGGGGGCGAGGGGGAAGGTGGTGATCCTCCTGACCGACGGCGAGGACCACAGCGGCCGGGCCCTGGAGGCGGCGAAGACGCTGGCGGAGACGGGCGCGCGGATCTTCACGGTGGGCATCGGCTCGCCCGGCGGCGAGCCCATCCCCATCGTCTCCAAGCACGGCGATATCATCGGCTACAAGAAGGACGACGCCGGCAACACGATCCTCTCCCGCCTGGACGAGGAGGGGCTGAAGGCGCTGGCCGAGGCCGGCAAGGGGGTCTATGTCGCGGCGGGGACGGCCGGCGCGGGCATCGACCAGGTCATCGAGCGGATGGAGGAGATGGAGAAGACCGAGTTCGAGGCGCGGCTGACGACCCGCTACGAGGATCAGAGCGCCGTCTTCCTGGTGCCGGCGTTCCTCTTCCTCGTCCTCTCCATGATCATCCGCCCGGGCAGCCGCCCGCGGCCGCCGGTGGCCGCTCGCGGCGGGCAGGCCGCGAAGCCGGCGGCGAGGGGGGCGAAGGCCGCCGCGCTGCTGCCCTTCCTCCTGCTGGCGTCGGCGCCGCTCCTCGGCGGCTGGCGCCTCCTCGAGTCGGAGGACCCCGCGGTGGAGGCCGGCAACCAGGCCTACGCCCGGGGCGACTACGACGACGCGGTGAAGGCCTACGACGACGCCCTCGGCCGGCTCTCCCGCCCCGAGGAGGGCGAGGCGCGGGCGCGGGTGCAGTTCAACAAGGGCACGGCGCTGGCGGCCAAGGGGGAGATGGACTCGGCCCGCAAGGAGCTGCAGGCGGCCCTCGCCGGCGCCGACGACGGCCTGAAGGCCACCGACTTCTACAACCTCGGCACGGGGCTGCTCACCACCGGTGATCCGAAGGGGGCCGCCGACGCCTTCATCCGCAGCCTGCAGATCGATCCGGCCAACGCCGCCGCCCGGCACAACCTCGAGCTCGCGCTGCGCGCCCTGAAAAAGGAGGAGCAGCCGCCCGAGAAGCAAGACGAGTCCTCCGACCAGAAGGAGCAGCAAGAGAGCGAGCAGTCCCAGGACGAGTCCGACCAGCAGCAGGAGAAGGAGCAGGCCGAGCAGAAGGAGGAGCAGGAGGGCGAGGGCCAGGAGCAGCAGGACGAGCAGGACTCGCAGGGGGAGCAGCAGGACGAGTCCGAGGGCCAGTCGAAGGAGCAGGAGCAGGACGCCGAGCAAGAGGGCCAGGACGACCAGAGCCGGGAGCAGCAGGAAGGCGAGCAGGGCGACCAGCAGCAGCAAGAGCAGCAGGGGGAGGGCGAGCAGCAGGAGAAGGGCCAGCCCGAGCAGGGCGGCGGTCAGGAGGAGAGCGCCCGCCAGCAGCAGCAGGAGGAGCAGCAGGGCGAGAGCCCGCGCCCCGACCCCGAGGAGCAGGAGGGGGAGCCCATGGAGGTGAAGGAGGCCCAGGCCGGCGAGGAGGGGGGCGACCAGAAGGCGCCGGCGAAGGGGGCCATCGCCTCCGAGGAGGCCGAGCGGATCCTCGACGCTCTCTCCCGGGGCGAGAAGCCCCTCCAGATGCAGCTCTTCCGGGTCGGCGAGTACGAGGAAGAGGAGCCCCTGCCCGGGGGGAAGGACTGGTGATGCGGCGCCTGCTCACGAGCCTGCTCTCGGGCGTGATCGTCGCCGGGCTGCTCTGGCCCGGCCTCGCCGAGGCGAAGGGCGCGTCCTTCTCGGCCAGCGTGAGCCGGGACAAGCTCGAGGTGGGCGAGACCCTCACCCTCGAGGTCACCCTCACCGTCGAGGATCGCAACAAGATCTCGCAGATCACCCTGCCGGGCCACGAGGGCTTCGAGCGGATCTCCTCGACCAAGTCGAGCCAGATGAGCTTCAGCTTCGGCTCCGGCGGACAGAGCCTGCAGCAGACCGAGGTCCACACCCTGGTGCTGCGGCCGACGAAGACCGGCGCGCTCACGATCACCCCGGGGGTGCTCGTCTACGACGGCAAGACCTACAACACCCGCTCCCTGGTGGTGACCGTGCTGAAGGTGGGGCAGGGGCCGAAGCCACCGGCGCAGCCCCCGGGCGGCGGCGCCAGCCCCTTCGGGCCGGGCTTCGGCGGCGGCGGGAGCGGCCAGCCCGACCCCTACGATCCCTTCGCGGGATTCAACCCCTTCGACATGCTCCGGGGGGGAGGCGTCGCGGCAGGCGACGACGACATCGTCCTGCGGGCCACCGTGGACAAGAAGAAGGTGCTCCTCGGGGAGCAGATCACCTTCTACGTGCAGGTGCTGACCCGCTTCGACATCGCGGACTTCCCCACCTTCAACCTGCCCAAGCTCGACGGGTTCTGGGTCGAGGACCTCGCGAGCCCCAAGCGGATCACGCCCACCGTGAAGTACATCAAGGGCGTCCCCTACCGCTCGTACCTCATCCGCCGCAAGGCGCTCTTCCCGGTGCAGACCGGCAAGGTGACCATCGACCCGGTGGAGGTGGAGATCGCCACCGGCCTCGGCTTCCTGCGCAGCGGCCGGACGGTGACCCGCCGCTCGAAGCCCATCGAGATCGAGGTGCTGCCCCTCCCCACCGAGGGCCGCCCCGAGGGCTTCCCCTCGATGAACGTCGGGGAGTGGAGCTTCGACGCCTCGGCCTCCGCCGACCGGGTCCCCCTCGGCCAGACCCTCACCCTGCGGCTGCGGGCCAGCGGCGAGGGCAACCTCGACTCCCTGGTGCTGCCCACCCTGGAGGAGGTCGACGGCTTCAAGGTCTACGAGCCCACCGAGAAGGTGACGCCGAAGATCCAGGGCACGCGCTTCGGCGGCACCAAGGTCTCCGAGGTGGTGCTGGTGCCGCAGCGCAGCGGCACCCTGCGCATCCCCCGCCTCTCGCTGGCCCACTTCGATCCCGAGCGGGGGCAGTACTTCGTGCGCCGCAGCGATCCCATCGAGATCGAGGTGAGCGCCGGCGCCGGGGGTCAGGCGGCCCTGGCCGGCGGAGCCGCCGCCGGGAACGGCGCCCCCAAGGGGCCCACCAACCTCCTCGACCCCGAGGGCCTGCGCACCATCCGCTACTCCTCCGATCTGCGGCGCGTCCAGCCCGAGCCCTGGCACGGGCCGGTCTTCGCCTGGGTGCTCGCGCTGCCCCTCGGGCTCTTCCTGGCCTTCCTCCTGGGCGATCGCGTCCGGGACCACCTCCAGCGCCGCGCCGGGGCGGACCCGGGGCGCAAGGCCCAGGGGCTGGCCCGCGCCAAGCTGAAGGCCGCCCGCAAGCTCCGGAAGAAGGGGGCCTGGGGTGAGGCCTTCGCCGAGACCGAGCGGGCGCTCCTCGACTACGTCGCGGAGAAGAGCCGCATCCCCGCCCGCGGCATGCCCCGCCCCGAGCTCTCCTCGCGGCTGCTGGAGCTGGGCTTCGAGCCCGAGGCGGTCGACGCCCTCTGCACCGTCCTCGAGCGCGCCGAGACGGCCCGCTACTCGCCTGGCGAGCCCACCGCCGAGCAGGTGGACAGCCTGCTGGAGAAGGCCGCCGAGGTGCTGGCGGCCCTCGCCGACGGCCCCTCGGGGGAGGTGGCGCGATGACCCTCCGGAATCGGGCCGCGCTCGCGGCGCCGCTCGCCGCTGCCCTCCTGGCGGTCCAGCCCCTGGCGTGGGCACAGGGCGAGGCGCCGGCCGAGGCCCCGGGCGGCGGGGCGGCGGCGGCCACCTCTCCCCGGACACCGGCCGAGGCCGAGCTGCTCTTCCGGCGCGCCAACGACACCTTCCTCTCCGGCGCTCCGGCGGAGGCCGCCCGCCTCTACACCCTGCTGGTCGAGGCGGGCTTCGGCAGCGCCGACGTGCACTACAACCTCGGCACCGCCGCCCTGAAGGCGGGGGATCTGGGGGTCGCCGTCCTGGCCTTCGAGCGGGCGCTGCGGGCGGACCCGGGGCACGAGGACGCCCGGGCCAACCTGGAGGCGGCGCTGGAGCGGAACGTCGACGAGGTGGTGGGCGCCGACGAGGGGCCGCCCTTCTTCGAGCGCCTGGCCCGGCGCCTGCCGGTGGCGCCCATCGCCTGGGGCTTCGCCGGGGCCTGGGTGCTCCTCTTCGGCGGGCTGCTCCTGCGGCGCCTCCAGCGGCTGCGCGGCCTGGCCACCACCGCCGCCGTCCTGGGGGGGGTGGCCTCCCTCCTCCTGGGCGCGGCGCTGGCCGATCTCTACTGGTACCGCGAGACCGTGCACCGGGCGGTGGTCACCGCGCCCGCGGTGAGCGTGCGCAAGGGGCCGGCGCCCCGCTTCGAGACGGCCTTCGAGATCCACCAGGGGCTGGTGGTGCGCGCGCTGGAGGCCGACGGCCCCTACCTGCGGGTGCAGCTGGCCAACGGCCTCGAGGGCTGGGTGCGACGAACGGACGTGGAGCCCATCGGCCGTGCGGGGTTACACTCTCCCTAGTATGGACACCGAGAGCTACCGGATCCTCCTGGTGGAGGACGAGCCTGTGATCCAGGAGCTGGTCTCCAGCATGCTGGGGGGCGAGATCCGCGGTCGCAACGTCGAGCTGAGGGTCGTGGCGAACGGCGCCGAGGCCGTACCGGCGGCGAAGCGGATGCTGCCCGACCTGGTCCTGCTGGACATCGTCCTCCCGAGCCTGGACGGCATCGCGGTCTGCCGCCTGATCAATGCCGATCCCGCCCTGGGCCACACCCGGGTCTGCATGCTCACCGCCAGGGCGAGCGCCCGCGATCACCAGGACGCCGAGGCCGCCGGCGCCGACGCCTACGTCGAGAAGCCCTTCAAGGGGATGGATCTGATCGAGCTGGTGGAGAACCTCCTCACCGGCGAGGCCTTCCGCTGACCGGCTGAGGGGAGGCCTCCCCGGGTCTGAGGCTTCGACTCCCCAGCCGGACCCCACCCCCGGACGCCCGGTGCGCCGCAGCGCCCGCGGATCGCGCGCTCGGACGCCTCGCGGCGCTTGGCCCGCTTGTTGAAAGAGCCTGGGGTGCGAAGCGGCCGCCAGCCCCCATCGGGGGAGGGTGGGCGGTTCGAAGAGTCAAACAGATCGAGCCGGGGTAGCCCGCGACCCGCCCCGGATCAACCTGGCCGCCTCTGCATGGTGCAGGGGCGGTTCTTTTTTACGGGGGTGCCGCGCACCCCCGCCCCGCCGGGTCCCTACTCCCGTACGAATCGTCAACCAGCGCCGATCCGGTACTGCAGGCGGCGCAGGAGGGAGACGATCATCCCCCCCTCCCGCTGGTTGGGGTGGCCGTGGAGCAGCACCCGCTCCAGCTCGTTCAGGATGCGGTCGGGGCTCTGGGGATCGAGGAAGTCGACCTCCAGCAGGAGGGCCCGGGCCTCGGTGCGGATGCGCTCGAGGACCCGGGGGTCGAGGGGCTCGGTCCCGGCCTCGCTCGCCTCCGGCGGAGGGGCGGGGGCCTCGGCCTCCGCCCGCAGGCGGGCCAGCTCCCAGCCGTGGAGGAGCACGGCCTGGGCCAGGTTGAGGGCGGGCGCGGCCTCGTGGGTCTCGATCCGGGAGACCAGGTGCGCCTTGCGGATCGCCCAGCCGGGCAGCCCGCTGCTCTCGTTGCCGAAGAGGAGGGCGACGCGCTCACCCGCGGCCTGCTGCTCGAGGATGTAGCGGGCCGCCTCGGTGGGGCCGACGCTGCGATCCCCGTGGCGCACGCGGGCGGTGGTCGCCACCACCCGGCTGAAGTTGCCCCAGGCCTCCTCGAGGGCCGGCGAGACCATGGCCTGCTCCAGGACCTCGGCGGCGCCGGCGGCCACCCGCCGGGCGTGGGCCAGGTCGAAGCCGGAGGGGTCGGCCAGCAGGATCCGGGTGAGGCCGAAGTTGGCGCAGGCGCGGGCGGCCGAGCCCACGTTCACCGGCGAGCGCGTCTGGTGGAGGACCACCGTGACCGAGCCGGCGGGGAAGCTCAAAAGCTCACTTCCCGGACGGCCTCGCTGCGCCGCGGCAGGAGGGCCTCGACGGCGGCGCCGACGATCATCGAGAGGCCCGCCCCGAGGAGGACGCCGCCGGGCCAGCGCCGCCCCTCCTGCTCGGTGGCCAGCATCAGCACCCCCGCGCCTCCGACCAGGAGGCCCGAGCCGGAGAGGACCCCGGTGGTGGTCCAGGAGCGGGGGCGGGTGTGGACCACCCGCTCGGTGGCCCCCCGGACGGCCTCCCGCGGGAAGATGGCGACCAGGTCGGCGTAGGTCTTCTTCTCCAGGGCCAGGTCGCCCTCGGGGGCCCCCTTGAGCTCCCGGGCGGTGACCACCCGCAGGGGCAGGTGCAGCTGGCCCTCCTTCTCCTCGAGCTGATCGAGGCTGCCGGGGAAGGACATCAGCCCCCGGTCGTCGACGACGTCGATCCAGCCGCGATCGCAGGGGCGGCAGAGGAGGGTGAGGGAGCCGCTGCTCGCCCGGCGCACCTCCACCTCGGGGGCCTCGCTGATGCCGGTGGCCGGGGAGACCAGCCGCGCCCGGGCCTCGGAGGGGCCGGCGGCCGGGGGGGCCAGCCACTTCGCGGGATCGGCGTCCGGGGGTGGGACCGCCAGCCCCACCCGGGTGGGATCGTCGAGCTTCAGCTCGGTGATCGCGCTGCGGGTCGCGCAGCCGGTCGCGAGGAGGAGGGACAGGGCGAGCAGGGGCAGGGTGCGTCGGGTCTTCACGATGGGAGGTTCTACACCCTTTCGAGGGCTTCGAACGACACCCCTGCCCCGGGAATCCCGATCGGCCCCGAATGGAATCTCCCGGTCGACGGTTCGTCCCACCGGGCGCACCTTCCCTCCGCTCCCCTTCGCATCCGGCGCCGCTCGTGATCTCCTACGGCCTCCCATGACCTCGATCCTCCTCGCCCTGCTCGCCCTGAACCCCTCCGCCGACCTGGCCGCAGGCAAGGCCGCCCTGCGCGCCAAGGATCCGGACGCCGCGAAGGCCGCCCTGCAGCGCTGCGTCACGGCCGCCCCCGAGAGCGTCGACTGCCACTGGGAGCTGGGCTGGGCCCACTGGCTCTCCCGGGACTGGGACGCCACCGTCGAGAGCTGGGAGGTGGTCGAGCGCCTGGCGCCGGACCACCCGGAGCTCGAGCGCTACCTGGGCGAGGCCCGCGGCCAGCAGAAGCTCCGCGCCGAGCTGAAGGCCGAGGAGGCCGCCGCGCCCACCCTGCCACCGGCCGCCGCCGCGCCGGGCGGGCCGGCCGCCGGGGCCCTCGACTCGCCCCTGCCGATGAAGCTGCGCCTGCGGGCGGTGGGGGACGTCATGCTCGGCACCGACTTCCCGGCGGGTCACCTCCCCCCCGAGGACGGGGCCCGGATGCTCACGGCCGTCGAGGCCCTGATGCGCGACGCGGACCTCACCTTCATCAACCTCGAGGGCCCCCTCTGCGACTCGGGCGAGACCCGGAAGTGCGCCAAGGGGGGCAACTGCTACGCCTTCCGGACCCCCACCCGCTACGGCAAGTTCCTGAAGGCCGCCGGCGCCGACCTGGCCTCGACGGCCAACAACCACAGCGGGGACTTCGGGGAGGAGTGCCGCCGCGAGACCGAGGCCACCCTCGACGGGCTGGGCATCGCCTGGTCGGGGCCGCCGGGGAGCATCGCCACCGCCGACGCCGGGGGCCTGCGGGTGGCGATGATCGCCTTCCACACCTCGGGCGCGACCAACAACGTGAACGATCACCAGACAGCCCAGGCGCTGGTGAAGCGAGCCCAGCGCGGCCACGATCTGGTGATCGTCTCCTTCCACGGCGGGGCCGAGGGCAAGAAGGCGCTCCACGTCCCCGAGGGTGGGGAGAGCTTCTACGGAGAGAACCGCGGTGACCTGCGCAAGTTCGCCCGGGCGGTGATCGACGCCGGCGCCGATCTGGTCCTCGGGCACGGGCCGCACGTGCCCCGGGGGATGGAGCTCTACCAGGACCGCCTCATCGCCTACTCCCTGGGCAACTTCGCCACCTACGGTCGCTTCAACCTGTCGGGGCCCCTGGCGCTGGGCTACGTCCTGGAGGTCGAGCTGGCCTCGGACGGCCGCTTCGAGGGCGGCCGGATCTTCTCGACCCGCCAGGAGGGCAAGGGCGTGCCCGTCCTCGACGAGCACGGCGAGGCCGCCCAGCTGATCCGCAAGCTCTCCCGGGAGGACTTCGGCGAGCGCGGCGTGCGAGTGGCCAAGGACGGCCGGATCCTGAGGCCCGCAGGATGAGGGCCGCATCGTCGCTGTCGATCGGAGGCCTGCTCCTCTTCGCCGGGTTCGCGCTGGCCCGCCCGCCCGAGGCCCGGGCCGCCGACCCGGCCGACCCGGCCGATCCCCACGCGCCCACGCCGAGCGAGGCCATCGCCGCGGCGAAGGCGGGCGGTCCCGCCCGGCTCGTGCCCGGCGGCGAGGCCGTCGACGGCGTGAAGAGGGACGAGGTGCGGGTGGTCCGCCCCGGGGAGGAGATCGACGAGGGCGATCTGGTCGTCGACGAGCGGGGGAGGGCAACCCTGGCCGTGGTGCGCCGTCGAGGGGAGGGCGAGGAGATCATCGTCCTCCGCACCCGCACCCCCGAGGGGAAGTTCGCTCCCACCGAGGTCGTCAGCCCCAAGGCGACGAAGGGCCAGCGGGCCTGGCACCCGCGCCTGGCCACCGGGCCGGAGGGGGCCGTCTGGCTCACCTGGTGCGGGATCGCGAAGGCCGAGCGGGGCAAGCACCGGCGTGAGGTCTACCTGCGCCGCATCGCCCCGAACCGGGCGAGGCCTCGCATCACCGTCTCGACCGGCCTGGAGGCCAGCGACGATCGTCACTGCGATCCGGTGATCGCCGTGGATGGAGAGGGCGGCCCGGTGGTGGCCTGGGAGGCCGGCGAGCGCATCGCCTGGCGGCGCTACGACGAGCAGGGCAAGGCGCGGGGCCCGGCGAGCTTCGCCTCCGCGGGCCCCCTCGACCGCCGGCCCTCCCTCCTGGTCCGCGGCGACGAGGTCCTGCTGGCCTGGGACCGCTGGGTCGATCACCGCGACCTGCGCTCCCGGGATCCCACCTACGAGATCTGGCTGCGGCGCGGTGAGGCCGCGCCGGAGCAGCTCCTGGCCGACCCGGGGATCGAGGCGGCGCCCCACCTCTTCGCCGGGCCCGGCGGCGAGGCGTGGATGGTCTTCCACCAGACGGTCCCGCCGGGGCTGGTGAAGACGACGCGGCTGGTCGCGCTCGGGCCGGAGGGCCCGACGACCCTCGCCGGCGAGGACGCCCTCGGCGGCGTGGTGAACGAGGGGGAGAGCCAGGGCGCCGAGTTCCCCGCGGCGGTGACCCTGCCCTCCGGGAGGGTCGTGGCCGTGAGCCGCCCCTCCCAGGGTGCCTTCCTCCACCGCTTCGACGAGGGCGGCCGCCGGCCGATCCTCGATCTCACCCGCCGGGGCTGGGGTGCCCGGGGCCGCCGGATGGCCATCGCCGCCGCGCCCGACGGCAGCGTGCTGATCCTGCGGCGGGCCCGGCACGAGGTGGTGCTCGAGCGCCTGCTCGTCCCGCCCGGCGGCGCCCCGAAGCTGGAGACCGGGCTCGCGCGCTCGCCGCGCTCCGCCTGGCCCTACACCCGGCCCACCGCCAGCCCCCCCGCCTGGCAGCCCGGCCCGGTCCTCTTCGGCGACGTGCACATGCACTCGGCCATCAGCGACGGCACCGGCGCGCCCGACGAGGTCCTCGCCCGAGCTCACACCCGCGGCCTCGACTTCGCCGTGCTCACCGATCACGACTACGTGGTGGGCAGCCAGATGGCGCTCTCGGAGCACGACGAGATCTCCTGGCTCACCGATGTCTTCGATCGCCTGCCGCAGTTCGCGGCCCTCCACGGCTACGAGTGGACCACCCCGCCGGTGCCCACGGGCTTCGGGCACCGCAACGTCTACTTCCGGGGCGCGCCCCCGGAGACCGTCTTCGGCTCGAAGGGCGTGGCCCCGACCACCGCCGACCTCAACGCGAAGCTGGCGAAGGAGAAGGCCTTCACCGCGCCCCACCACACCGCCTGGACGGGCACCGACTGGGAGGGCTACCAGCCCGAGATCCAGCGGCACTTCGAGGTTGTCTCCGCCCACGGCGCCTTCGAGGGGAAGGACACGAGCCCCATCGCGCCGCGGGGAGAGCTCGAGGGCTTCTTCGCCCTCGACGGCCTGAAGGCCGGGCACGTCTTCGGCTTCCTCGGCGGCTCGGACGGTCACGGCCTGCTCTGGCACCACGGCATCGCCCGCCGGGCCGACTCCTGGGCCCTGGGGCTGACCGGCGTGCGCCTCGGGGTCGAGGCCGACCCCGAGGATCGCGGCGCGCTCTGGGACGGGCTCTTCGCCCGCCGGACGGTGGCGACCTCCGGGGTGCGGATGGAGGCCTACCTGCAGGTGGGCGGGCTGGCGCCGGGCGAGGTCGGGACGGTCCCGGCCTCGGCGCCGGTGCGCATCGCGCTGCGGGCCCGCCGGGCGCCGGTCCTGCTGCAGCTGGTGCGCGACGGCCAGGTGGTCTGGGAGACGACGACCTCCACGCCCACCTTCGACCTGGACTGGAAGGACGAGGGCCTCGCGCCCGGCAAGCACTTCCACTACCTGCGGGCCATCGTGGGCCAGAGCGCGGGTGAGGCGGAGGTGGTCTGGACCAGCCCTATCTTCTCGACGGTGGAATGAGGAACGAGAGAACGATGCGAACGATCACCACGCTCTTCACGCTGATGGCCCTCTTCCTCCCCCTGCACGCGAGGGCAGGGGAGGGGAAGCCGGCGGGCGAGGCGAGGCGCCTCAACGTCATCCTCATCTCGGCCGACACCCTCCGCGGCGACATGCTCGGGGTGAACGGCAACCGGGAGGTGAAGACCCCCCGCCTGGACGAGCTGGCCTCGCAGGGCGTGAACTTCCGCCGGGCCTACACCAACATCACGACCACCACGCCCTCCCACGCGGCGATGCTGACCTCCCTCTACCCGCGGGACCACCGGGCCTACGACAACCAGTCGAAGATCTCCTCGGAGATCGTGACCCTGCCCGAGCGGCTGAAGAAGGCCGGCTACCACACGGCGGGGATCGTCAACATGCCCTGGCTGAACCCCGACGTGACCGGCGTGACCCAGGGCATCGACGAGCTCGCCCGCGGGGACCACATCCGCAAGGCGGAGAAGACCGTCCCCTGGGTCCTCGACTTCCTCGACCGCCGCAAGGCGAAGGCCGAGGAGCCCTTCTTCCTCTTCGTGCACCTCACCGACAACCACACCCCCTACCACGCGCCCGAGGGCCACGACCGCCTCTACTATCCGAAGGACAAGGATCCGAAGGCGGGCCTGCCCGGGAGCCTGCAGAAGATCTGGCCCCTCTTCCCGAAGGACCACATCGACAACGTCTACGTGAAGCGCTGGATCGGCGACATCGCCGACGCCGACTACGTGGTGGGGGCCTACAAGGGCTCCGTGACCTGGCTCGACCGGTGGATGGGGAAGATCTTCGACCGCCTGAAGGCCAACGGGCAGTGGGAGGACACCCTGGTGGTCTTCACCGCTGACCACGGCGAGTCCCTCGGCGAGCACGGCCTGTGGTTCTGCCACGGGGGCCTCTTCGAGCCGACGACCCGCATCCCGCTGATCCTGCGCATCCCGGGCGGACCCGCGGGCGCGCAGGTCGAGACCATCGTCGACACCGTCGACATCGTGCCCACGGTCCTCGGCCGCCTCGGCCTGGAGGCCCCCGGCTCGCTGCGCGGCGAGGATCTGTGGCCGGTGATCGAGGGCAAGGTGAAGGCCGGCGGCGCGGCCTACCTGCAGCACACCGGCAACCAGCTCGAGGGCGTGGTGACGCCTCGCTACAAGCTCGTCCTCCACCGCAAGACCCGGACCGACATCTACGCGGCCTACCCCATCGAGCGGGGCCGGGTGGAGCTCTACGACCTGGAGAAGGATCCGGGCGAGACGAAGAACATCGCGAAGGCGAACCCGAAGGTGGTGGCGGAGCTCACGGCCCTGATGAAGAAGCTGCGGGCCGGCGGGCCCAGCTTCGAGGCCGGCGCCGCCAAGGTCGACGCCGACACCGAGGAGGCCCTGCGCGCCCTGGGCTACGTGCAGTAGGCGCCCACCGCGGGGCGATCCCGCCGGCGGGCTGCGCTATCCTCCCGGCTCCCCAACCGGCTGGAGGAAGCCATGCGTCGAAGCCGTCACGCGATCGTCTCTCTCGTCACTCTCGCTCTCCTGGGCGCGCTCCTCGCGCCCGCGCCCGCCCGGGCCGAGCCCCTCGTGCGGATCGCCAACGGCTTCACGCCCCACCCCTACGTCTCCGAGGTCATCAAGGTGAAGATGGACCGCGTCTACATGTCGGACGCGGGCTTCTCGAAGTGCGGCAACTACTTCACGACGAAGGAGCCGGCCTTCACCTTCGAGCTCACGGAGAAGTTCACCGACCTGAACCTCTACTTCACCACGCCCAGCGTGGTGGTGGTCTTCCCGAACGGGGCCTACGCCTGCAGCAACCAGGGCAACTTCCTCTTCCCCGAGTGGCCGGCGGGCACCTACAAGGTCTTCTACCACTCGTCGGCGATCGGGGCCTCGTCCCCGGTGCGCATCGAGCAGCCCCAGCGGATCAAGCGAGAGGTCTTCGAGGCCTTCGGCAAGACTCCGCAGATCGTCTTCGACGAGAGCGCGACGACGAACCCCCAGTTCGTCGAGCTGCCGCCCACCCCCGGTGCCATGGCCCGGGAGCTGGAGTTCGGCTGCGCCAAGACCGGCACCACCACCGTGCGGCCGCTCGCCCGGATCGAGGTGAAGACCCAGGGGCTCTACCGCCTCGTCGTCCCGGGCGCGCCCCTGATGGTCGCCTCGCCGACGGGCTGCGTGCAGGAGGAGTCCTACCGGCGCAACAACACGATGTACAACACCCAGTACTCCCTGGCGCCGGGCAGCTACTCGCTCTGGACCCACGTCGAGGAGGAGCCGCGGACCCTGACCCTGCAGGCCGGCGACGACCAGCGGCCGCTGCTCTTCGGCGAGGCCGAGGTGAAGGAGCTGGGTGGGCTGGCCGAGCCGATGCTGATCTCGGGCACCACCCGGCCGGGGGAGCGCTGGCCCTCCCGGCGGAACGCCTGCACCGGCCGGAGCGTGGCGCGGGCGCCGGACTTCTACTTCCAGACGACCGAGCCCCTGCCCCAGGTCGAGCTCTCGCTCTTCCGGAACCGGGAGAAGGTCGCGTTCCGCCTCTACGGTCCGATGGACTCGGTGAAGCCCTACAGCCAGATGATCTGCGACGAGACCCGGCGCACCTTCGGCACCCTCGACGGCAAGTACGCGGTCTGGCTCGCCGCGGCGCCGAAGGCAGAGGCGTCGAGCTACGACCTGCTGGTGATGCGCAAGGACCTCAAGGTCGATCCCATGCAGACCCTCAAGCCCATCCCCGAGACCCTCGAGACGATCGGGGAGCGGGTGGTCTCCGACCACTACCCCTTCTTCGGGCGGATGAGCCACGCCTACCTCTTCCCCAAGGCCCCCGATCGCCTCTTCGTCTACGCCGCGGCCGCCTTCCCGAGCGGGGAGCAGAAGGTGCTGGCGGGCGAGCCCCTCCTGGTCCTCGGGGACCGGAACGGGAAGCTGCAGCTCGCGCGCTACGACGGCGCCGAGGTCCAGGCCACGCCCGATCAGCTGGTGGTGGAGAAGCCCGCGAAGCTCGCGCTCCCGAGGAAGCCCGCCTTCCAGCCCGCCAAGGACTACGACGGCGCCTGGAAGCTCGTGGGGCCGCCGGATCAGAAGATCGTCGACCGGATGAACGCCGTCGCGAACAAGTACCACGCCTGCGTCGGTAGCTGGATGCGCAAGAACGATCCCACCTGGGGCAAGGACTACGAGCTGGTCTACGTGAGCGGCCGCCACGCCGGGAAGACGATGTCGGACCGCAAGTTCGAGCAAGCCGCCGTGGTCTGCGGCGAGGCGAAGGTCATCGCGGCCGAGAAGAACTTCGTGAAGCAGATCAACCTCGCCGCGAAGAGCCGGGCCGCGCGGCACCTGCAGCAGGTGCGCAAGCGCTTCGCCATCCGGCCCTGAAGTGCCAGGAAGGGCCTCCTGGAGGCCGGGAGCGGTGGTTGCTCGACAGATACGAACGGTCGTTCTATTCTGTGGGGGCCATGAGCAAGGGCGAAGAGACACGGCAGGTCATCCTCGGCAGCGGCCTGGACCTGGTGAGCGAGGTGGGCCTCGAGGGCCTGACCATCGGCAGCCTGGCCAGCCGGGTGGGGATGTCCAAGAGCGGCCTCTTCGCCCACTTCGGCTCCAAGGAGGAGCTGCAGTGCGCGGTCCTCGACGCGGCCGCCGAGAGCTTCGTCGAGGTGGTGCTGCGGCCGGCCTTCCGCGCGCCCCGCGGCGTGCCGCGGATCGAGGCGCTCTTCGAGCGCTGGCTGCGCTGGCCGGAGCAGGCCTTCAGCGGAGGCTGCCCGATCATCGCCGCGGCGACCGAGCTCGACGACCGCCCGGGACCGGTGAGAGACCGGCTCCTCGTCCACCTCGGGGATCTCTACGGCTCCCTCGCCCGCGCCGCCCGCCTCGCGGTGGAGCAGGGTGACTTCCGCGCCGACCTCGAGCCCAAGCAGTTCGCCTACGAGCTCTGGGCCAACATGGTCGCCTACCACCACCATCACCGGCTCTTCGATCCGGCGGAGGCCCGGCAGCGGGCCCGGCGGATGTTCGAGGAGCAGCTCGGCCGCGCCCGGCCGGCTTGAACCGATCTTCACGCCCGAACTCCAGCAGAGGGT
Organism: Deltaproteobacteria bacterium; assembly: GCA_029210625.1. Lineage (NCBI taxonomy): Bacteria > Pseudomonadati > Myxococcota > Myxococcia > Deltaproteobacteria bacterium. The sequence continues at coordinate 147,982 of JARGFU010000017.1, forward strand.
GACCTCATGCCAGCAAATAGCACGACCGTTCGTATGATGCAGACCGGCGCCCGGGTCCTCTCCACGGTCTCGCCTCCGCTCGGCGCGAGGGTGCTGCAGCGCCTCTTCCTCACCCCCATCCGCCACCGCACCCCCGAGCGGGAGCTCGGCTGGCTGCGGGGGGCGCGGCGCCTCGTGGTGAGCTTCGACGAGACCCGGCAGCTGCCGGTCTACCTCTGGGGGCGGGGACCGACCATCCTGCTGGTGCACGGCTGGTCCGGGCGGGGCTCCCAGCTCGGGAGCATGGTCGCTCCCCTGCTCGAGTCGGGCTACCGGGTGGTCGCCTTCGACGCGCCGGGGCACGGGGCCGCGGACGGAGATCGCTCGGCCCTGCCGGAGCTGGCGCAGGCCATCGAGAAGGTCGTGGAGCTCGTCGGTCCGATCGAGGGGGTGGTCGCGCACTCCCTGGGCTGCGCGGCGGCCTCCCTGGCCCTCGCCCGGGGGCTGGAGGCCCGGCGCCTCGTCTTCCTCGCGCCGCCCTCGAACCCCGGCGCCTACCTCCAGCGCGCCGCCGAACTCCTCGGCTTCAGCCCGCGGGTCGCCGCGGGGGCGCGCTCGCGGATCGAGGAGTCCTTCGGCGTCGACTTCGACGACGCCCGCATCGAGCGCCTCGCGCCCCGGATCGCGGCCAACCTCCTGGTCATCCACGACTCGGGAGACGAGGAGGTGCCGCTGGCCGAGGGCATGGAGGTGGTCGCCGCCTGGCCCGGCGCCGAGCTGAAGATCACCCACGGCCTCGGACACCGGCGCATCCTGCGGGACAGCGCGGTGGTCGAGGCGGCGATGTGCTTCCTCACCCGGCCGGAGGACCGGGAGGACGAGGCCGCCTGAACCTTCAGCGCAGCTCGGCCTGGAGCGCCCGCGCCGTCTCGGCGTAGAAGCCCTCGCCGGCGAGCTTCAGGTAGCGGGCGATCGAGCGGCGGGCGGGGGCCTTGCGATCGAGGCGGGCCAGGAGGCGGCCGAGGTGGAAGTGGACGTCGACCAGCTCGGGGTCGGCCTTCAGCGCGGCGCGCAGGAGCTTCTCCACCTCGCCCGGCGGCGGCTCGGGCTCGCTCAGGGCCAGGTAGAGATCGAGGGTCGCTCGCTCCCGCGCCGGGAGGGCGTCCATCGCCTCGGCCAGGGGTGGCCCCTGCAGCGCGCGCAGGCTGCTCATCGCCTTGGTGGCTGCGTCCGGGCGGCCCGTCCGGTGCAGGGCGACGACGCGCAGGAGCCCCAGGTCGCGGCGCCGCGGGGCGAAGATCAAGGCGGTGTCCAGGGTCTCCAGGCAGCCCTCGGCCTCTCCCCGCGCGAGGCGCAGGCGAGCGAGGACCTCGAGGGCGGGCAGGGAGTGGTGACCGGCCCGCTCCAGGGCATCGAGGGCGACCTCGGCGGCCTCCGGCTGGCCCGCGCGCTCGAGGGCGAGGCCCCGCACCAGCTGGCTGGCCAGCGCGGCCGGGCTCGACTCGCCCTCCGGCAGCTCCCGGGGCGCGGGCAGCACCGCCAGCGCCGCCTCGTGCTCGCCCCTGCGCAGGTGGAGGTGGGCGGCGAGGAGCCGGTCCTCGGGGCCGCCCTCGGCGAGCGCCTGCACCTCCGGCCCGGGGGTGTCCCCCGGACCGGCCGACGCCGCGAGGCGGGTCAGCAGATCCAGCTCACGCGCCCGCCGCTCGAGGAGGTCGAGCTCGGTGTCCGGAGCCCCCGCGCCGGGGAGGGCGCCGAGGCGCTCGCTCTCGAGGCGGAAGGGCCAGACCTCGCCCGGGGTGGGCACGATCCGGCCGAGGGCCAGCGTGATCGTCGCCGCCTCGCGGTCGGGCGCGGCGCCGCTCCCCGCCGCGAGGATACCCAGCAGGCGGGCGAGGTGCGCCGCCTCGGGGTGAGCGCCGGCCGCCTCCCGGTGCTTGCCGCCCTCCGCGAGCTCCCCCTCGCGCAGGGAGGCCACCGCGAGCACCAGCTCGGTGCGGCCGACCAGCACCGGATCGTTCACGGCGGCCAGCGCCGAGGCCAGGGCGGCGCGCCCGGCGGCGAGCTCCTCCTCCCCCCGAGCGAGGTACCAGAGCAGCTCGTCGGCGTGGGCCTGGAGGTCCGAGGGATCGATCCGGCGCAGGGCGGCCAGGGCGGCGCTCACCTCCCGGGCGGCCCCGGCCTGGCCGGCCAGGCGCAGCAGGCTGCGGTGGGTGCCCGCGTCTTCCGGCGCCAGGGCCAGGGTGGCCGAGAGCTCCCGGGCCGCCGCGGGGAGGTCCCCGCGGGCGAGGGCCAGGCGCGCCAGGCTCCGGTGGGCCAGCGCCCTCGCCCGGGGCGGCTGCTCGCCGGCCGGGTCGGCGGCCACCCGGCCCAGGGCCTCGATGAGGGTCGCTCCCCGGGGGGTGAGCCGGGCCAGGCGCTCCCGCAGCTCGGAGGAGAGGCGGCCCTCGGCCGCCTGCAGCTCGGCGAGGGTGGCGAGGGCCAGCGGCGAGCCGCCGGCCTCGGGGGAGAGGCGCTCGAGCAGGCCCAGCGCCGCCGCCGCGTCCTCGGAGGTGCCGCCGTGGTGGGCCAGGCGCAGCGCGAGGGCCTGAGCCCGCAGGAGCCGGTCCGCCTCGTCCTCGCTCGGGGCCAGCGCGTCGGCGAGGCGCGAGAGCTCCACCCGGGTGTCCCTCGCGAGGCGCGCGCCGGGGCTGCCCTCCACTGGCAGCGCGCCGCTCCCCCCGTCGCCGAGACGGACGAGGGCGCCCAGGCCCAGCCCGAGCAGGAGGGCGAGGGTGGCGCCGAGGGCGAGGCGCCGGCGGTCGGGCCTGCCCCTCCCGGTGACGCCGCGGCCGGGCCCGGCCAGGAGGCGGCCGCCGAGGACGGCGTTGAGCACGTCGTCCACGCCGACGTCCAGCTGGCCTCCGCCCCGGGCGTGCGCCTCGGGCATCGCCGCCGCGAGGCCGGCCAGGACCTCGCCCGCGGCGGCGTCGTCCTCGCTCCCGTCCGAGAGCTCGGAGAACTCGAAGTGAGGTAGCCCCGGGGCCGGCTTCGCCTCGGCCGCCGCCTGGGCCCCCAGCAGCGGCAGGTCGGGCTCGCCCTCCAGCACCGGCGGGGCGGCCTCGGGCGCTGGCCGCTGGCGGCGGTGCCCGAGCCCCGGGGCCGGCCCGAGGTAGAGGACGCTCTTCTCCTCGTCCTCGGTCAGGGCCCGGGGGGTGTCCGGGGCGGTGGGGGCGGGCGCCTCCTCCTCTTCCTCCAGGCGAGCGGCCAGGCTCAGCCCGGCGGGATCGGTCAGGTCCGGCTCGGCGCCGCTCGCCCCGAAGGTGGGCAGCCCGTCGAGGACCTGGGTCTCGTCGGGCTCGGGCTCACCCGGATCGGTCTTCAGCGCCCGCAGCGAGGGATCGGTGGAGCGCAGGATGAGCGTGCGCTCGCCCGCCTCGTCCGTGGGATCGACGATCACCGTGAGCCCCTCGCGCTCGGTCGTCTCCCTCGCCCGCTGGATGAGGGCGTCGAGGCCGGGCAGCGGGCGATCCGAGAGGCGGAAGGCGCGCTGGAGCATGACCAGGGCCACCTCGGCCCGCCCGCCGTGGAGCAGGGCCTCGCCGAGATCGCGATGGGCGCCGGCGTTCTTGCGGTCCAGGGAGATCGCCTGCGCCAGGAAGGGCGCCGCCTCGGCGAAGCGCCCCTGCTCGGTCAGGGCCCGGCCGAGGGTGGCGAGCAGCTCGGCGTCGGAGCCGTGCTCCCCGTGGGCCTCGCGGCAGAGGGCCTCGGCGCTCCGGGCGTCACCCCGCGCGAGGCGCTCCTTCGCCATGGCGAGGGTCGTGCGAACACCTCGCTGAACCCGGGCGCCCTCCTTCGCCCTCGAGCCTCCCTCGTCCGAGCCGGCCATCGCAGACCGAGCCTACCAGAGGTTCACCTTCGGATCGGGATAGACTGCTCCTGCAGCGACCATGTCCAAGCGCTACGAGATACTCGATCTGCTGGCCACCGGAGGGATGGCCGAGATCTACCGGGCCCGCAGCATCGGCGCCGGCGGCTTCGAGAAGCCGGTGGTGGTCAAGAAGATCCTCCCGAACTTCACCTCCGATCCCGAGTTCGTCCGGATGTTCATCGAGGAGGCGAAGCTCGCCGCCGAGCTGCACCACGGCAACATCGTCCACGTCTTCGATCTGGGGACCACGGCCTCGGGCGAGTACTTCATCGTGATGGAGCTGGTCCACGGGCACGACCTCGGCGACCTCCTCCACGACGCCACCCGGCAGGGGCTCTCCATCGGCCTGGGGGAGGCCATCTACATCGCCCGGCAGGTCTGCGCCGGCCTCGACTACGCCCACCGCAAGCTCGACGCCGAGGGGCGCTCGCTGCGGATCATCCACCGGGACGTCTCGCCCCAGAACGTGCTCCTCTCCTTCGAGGGGGAGGTGAAGCTCACCGACTTCGGCATCGCCAAGGCGCGCAGCCGGACCCAGCAGACCCAGGTGGGCTTCCTCAAGGGCAAGTACGGCTACATGTCCCCGGAGCAGGCGCGGGGCGAGCACCTCGATCAGCGCTCGGACCTCTTCAACGTAGGCATCCTGCTCTACGAGATGCTCGCCGGCGAGCGCCTCTTCCAGGGCAGCAACGACTTCTCCACCCTCAACCAGATGCGCAACGTGGAGATGGTCCCCATCGAGCGCCTGTGCGCCGATCTGCCCGAGCGGCTGGTGAGCATCGTCCACCGCGCCCTGGCGCCCGGGGCCGGCGACCGCTTCCAGAGCGCCGCCGAGCTCGACAAGGCCCTGGCCCGCCTCTCCTTCGAGACCAGCCTGGTGATGAGCGCGGGGGACCTGGCCGCCTTGATGGAGCGCGTCTACGGGCGCCCCTCGTCGAAGCCCGGCGAGCCCGGCGCCACCCGGGTGATCGACCTGCAGGCGCTGCCCGTGGGGGGGCTCGACTCCGCGCCCGGCACCGACGGCGTGGGCCGCGCGGGAGACTGGGACGACGACCTTCCCCTCGCGCCGACGCCCGGCGCCCACGGCCCGGAGGGCCCGGCGCGGCCCGCGACCGTCTCGGTGCAGCCGGCGCGCCGCCTGGAGGCCTCCCCCCCCGCGGCCTCCAGCGGGCTGACCCGGATCCTCCCGCCCCTGCCCCCCTGGGCCCGGGGGCTGGCTACCCTGGGGGTGGCGGGCCTGGCCTTCCTCCTGGGGCTGGCCCTCCTCTGGCCCTGGGGCCGCTCGGAGGCGGCGGCGCGCCTGCCGGTGGGAGGTGCGGTGAGCCTGCCGGCGGCGACGGCGCCCCGCTACCTCCTGATCGACTCCCGCCCCGCCGGCGCGACCGTCGTGCTCGGGGACGCGACGCGAGCGCGCGCCACCCCGGCCCTGCTGCAGTGGGAGGCCGGTGACGAGGGGCAGCAGGTGGTGCTGCGGAAGGCGGGGCGCCGCGCCTTCACCGGCAGCGCGCCGGCGCCGGCCGACGAGGTGATCACGGTGCTGGAGGCCGCGTTGCCTCCCCGCCAGGCCACCGTGAGGATCCGGACCCGGCCGAGCAAGGCGACCCTCAACGTGAACGGCAAGGCCGTCGGCAAGAGCCCCCACACCCTGACCCTCGAGCCGGGGCGCCACCGGATCCTGGCGCGCAAGCGGGGCCTGCAGATGGCCCGGGCGGACATCGAGATCCCGCTCTCGCCGCCGGGCGGCGAGGCCCCCGGGGAAGAGCGGCTCCTCCTGACCCTCCCCGAGAAGGGGGGGACGGGGACGCTGCGGCTCGAGAGCTACCCACCGGCCACCGCGCGGGTGGGCGGCCGGATCGTGGAGACCGGGCCGCGGGGCGTCGCGCTCGAGCTCCCGGTGGGGGCACACCGGCTCGAGGTCGAGGCCGCGCCCCTGCCGCCCCGGCAGCTCGAGGTGGAGGTCCGCCCCGGGCAGGAGACGCGAGTCTTCGTGGATCTCGTGCTATCTTCGCCCCGCCCATGAGTGACCGCAGCGCCCGGGGACCGACGGAGATCCTCGCCGACAGCTCACCCCACACCCGGATGAACCCCTCCGTGGCTCGCCTTGTGGTGAGCAGCGGGGCGGACAAGGGGCGATCCGTGGAGGTCGGGGAGCGGGCGGTGGCCGTCGGCAGCGACCCCGAGTGCGCGCTGGTGCTCTCGGATCCCGCCGTCTCTCGCCAGCACCTCTCGGTGCGGCGCGAGGGCAACGAGGCGGTGCTCGAGGATCTGGGCTCGACCAACGGCACCTTCTACGGTGAGGCCCGGATCACGGAGATCCGGGTGGGCTTCGGCGCCGAGCTCCGGGTGGGGCGCACCCGCCTGCGCTTCGTCCCCGCCGAGGAGCAGGTGAGCATCCAGCCCTCGGCCGAGGCCGCCTTCGGCCGGCTGCTGGGCCAGGACCGGAAGATGCGGGAGATCTTCACCCTCCTGGGAGACGTGGCCCCCACCGAGGCCACGGTGATCATCGAGGGGGAGACCGGCACCGGCAAGGAGCTGGTCGCCCACGCCATCCACGCCCACTCCGACCGCCGCGACGGTCCCCTCGAGGTCTTCGACTGCTCGTCGATCCCCGAGGATCTCATCGAGTCGGCGCTCTTCGGTCACGTGAAGGGCTCCTTCACCGGCGCCACCCAGACCCGGGCGGGCGTCTTCGAGCGCGCCTCCGGCGGCACCGTCTTCCTCGACGAGATCGGGGAGCTCGATCTCTCCCTCCAGCCCAAGCTGCTGCGCGTCCTCGAGGCCCGGCAGGTGCAGAAGGTCGGCGGCGACGCCTACGTGCCGGTGGACGTCCGGGTGGTGGCGGCCACCAACCGCTCCCTGCGGGCCGAGGTGAAGAAGGGGGCCTTCCGCGAGGACCTCTACTATCGCCTGGCGGTGGTGAAGATCGTGGTGCCGCCCCTGCGCTCACGCCTGGACGATCTCGACCTCCTCGCGCGCTCCTTCCTCGAGAAGCTCGGCGCCGACGAGGAGAAGGTCGCCCTCCTCCTCTCCGAGGCGAACCTCAAGGTGCTGCGCACCCACCGCTGGCCGGGCAACGTGCGCGAGCTGCGCAACCTGATCGAGCGGGCCTTCCACCTCGCGCGGGGACCCGAGGTCGACATCTCCCGCTTCCTCCACGACCTGGGTGACGGCGAGCTCGACACCGATCCGGGTCTGGACACCACCTCGGCCCGGGGCCTCGGCGCCGCGGCGGCGGTGGGGGAGGGGGGCAAGCCCGCCGCCTTCAAGGAGGCGAAGCAGGAGATGGTCGACGCCTTCGAGCGCGAGTACCTCGAGGACGTCCTGCGCCGGAACCGCGGGAACATCTCCGGGGCGGCCCGGGAGGCGGGCATCGACCGCAAGCACTTCAAGGAGCTCTTGAAGAAGCACGGCCTGGACGACTGAGCGCCCTTCGGGCGCGGCTACGAGCCATGAGCTGCGAGCTGTGAGCCGAGGCCCACGGCACCCGACTTCACCGACCGGAGCAATTATTGCTCACAGCTCGAAGCTCGCAGCTCACAGCCGACGGCTACACCCGTTGCCGAGGCCGCCAGGCGAAGAGCACGAGGAGCAGGGCCGCGACGGCACCGGGCAGCTGGTCGCCCGTCGAATCACACCCACACTTCTCGTCGCCGCCGCCGTCGCCGCCGCCGCCGGTCTCCAGGCCCTTGCGGGTGGGCAGGGGGATCTCGAAGTTGCTGGTGGAGCGGGCGTCGTGGTGACGGCCCTCCCACTGGATGCTGTCGGCCGAGCCGGCGGTGCGCCAGGCGAAGAGCCAGCCGTCGCGCGTGCCCACCACCACGTCGAGGGCGCCGTCGCCGTCGAGATCGCCGAGGGCCGGGGTGGCGAAGATCCAGCCGCCGGTGTTCTTGGGCCAGCCCGCGGGCTCGGCGCCGTTCTGATCGAAGGCGTGGACCAGGTAGCCGCCGCTGCCGCTGACGCTCTCGGCGAAGCCGTCCGCGTCGAGGTCGCCCACCGCGTAGTTGTGGAGGAACTGGTAGTCCTCCACCACCGCCGGGAAGCCCGGGAGGAACTCACCGGTGTCGAGGCTCCAGGCGCAGACCATGTGGTCGAAGGGGGCGCGCTCGCCGCCGCTCATCCCCGCCGCGGCCTCCACCGAGATGCAGCCGTTGATGTACTCGGGGAAGTCGTCACCGGTGAGGTCGCCGAGGGAGCCCGAGTTCAACGGGATCAGGGCGAGGTTGCCCGTGCTGTTGCCCGTGCCGTCGACGAAGCTGGTGCCGGAGAGGATCGAGACGCCCTCGTAGGTGAAGACGTTGAAGGGGGAGAGGGCGCCGTGGAGGATCACCTCCAGGCCGGGGGTGCCGTCGAGGTCGGCCAGCACGGGAGAGGCCGTGGCGCCCCGCCCCACGTAGGGCAGCACGTCGGCGTAGCAGCAGAGGCCCACCGGCCAGCCCGGCAGGAAGGGGCCGCCGGGGTGGTCGTTGCCGTCGGCGTGGATGGCGTAGGCCCGGGCGGCGTTGCCGAAGCCGCCCTGGTAGACCTCGCCGGTGCCCACGACGATCTCGGGGCTCCCGTCGCCGTCGAGATCACCCACCGCCGGCGTGCCGATGATCCGCTCGCGGCGCCGCTCGAGGGTGCCCTGGTAGCGAGCGCCGTCGCCGTCGGTGACCTCCAGCGGGAAGCCGGGGTGGTCGCTGCCGTCCTGGTCCCAGACGTAGAGGTAGCCGTCCATCGCGCCGGCGACGATCTCGAGATCGCCGTTACCGTCGAGGTCGTGGAGCACGGCCGAGCCGAAGATGCCGAAGTCGAGGACGAAGATCTCCTCGATGGGCTGGGTGGGGGTGCTGTCCGCTGCCTCGCGGGTGCCGGTGAACTCCGAGAAGATGGGATTCATCCGCACCGGGAACCCACCGCGCTCCTGGCCCTGCAGGTCGTAGACGTGGACCTCACCGTCGAGGGTCGTCACGACGATCTCGAGGGTGCCGTCGCCGTCGAGGTCACCGACGGAGGGGGCGGAGACCACCGAGGCGCTGGGCAGGTCGGCCATCGCCGCGAAGCCCGGGGCGGTGGGGTGGGCCGCCGCGCCGAGGAGCGTGGAGACCTTCACCGGCCAGCCGGGCCAGGCCTGGCCGTCGCCGCCCTCCAGGTGGATGGTGCCGTCGGAGGTGATGTAGAGCAGCTCGTCGGCCTGGTCGCCGTCGAGGTCGACCAGCCGGGGGGAGGCCTCCATGGAGGGGCCGAGGAAGCGCGGGTAGCCCGGGAGCAGGTCGGGGTCGCGCATGACGAAGAAGCTCTTGCGGTACTCGCCCCTCACCGGCTGGCCCCCGTTCTGGGTGGTGACCGTCAGGCGCAGGGTGGCCGAGAAGTCGTGGGCCCCCGTGCCGTCGCCCTGGGGCAGGTCGAGGGCGGCGAGGGTGGCGGCGGGCACCGTGAAGAGGTGGCCGTCGAGGGCCGCGCTCTGCCCCGAGAGGCGCCCCACCTCGCTGAACTCGGCCTCGGCGGGGGCGACGCCGGCGGCCAGCTCGAGGATCACCTCGAAGGTCCCGTCTCCCCGGCGGGCGTCCGCGTAGCCCTCCACCGAGAGGTCCTCCTCGCCGGTGAGGGTCTCGAACCAGCGGGGGGACGCGAGGTAGGCCTCGGGGGGGATCAGGCCGTCGCGGATCCACTCCACCGTGGTGCGGGCGTTGTTGCGGCCGTAGCCGAAGTGGTGGTCCCAGCCCTCCCGGGAGGGGTACTTGGTGGCGTCGCTCTCCGAGCCGGCGACGTCGATGTCGTCCGCGGAGAGGGTCATCAGCTGGTAGGCCTCGTTCGCCGAGAGGGGCGGATCGAGGGCCACCTGCCGCGCCATGGAGTAGAGCAGGCCCGCGTGGCCGGCGCTCTTGCCGGTGGCCTCGGAGGAGCAGCCCTCGCCCGGGGTGGAGAGGGCCAGGTGGCCGCCGTAGTTGGTGCAGTTGTTGAAGTTCAGGAAGGTGGTGGCGTCGACCCAGGAGCCCGGGTTCGAGTCGAAGACCGTCGCGTGGACGTAGAGGGTCTTCTCCGCCGAGCCCGGGTAGTTGTGGTGGTAGCTGGTCTCGTCGGCGGCCGAGGCCACGACGAGCACGCCCCGCTCGTAGGCGTAGTCGATGGCGGCCTGCATGAAGGAGGTGCCGTTGATCGAGCCGAGGGCCTCCTGGATCACGCTGACCCCGTTGTCCACCGCGTAGAGGGTGGCCTCGGCGAAGTGGTTCGAGTCGGCGACGAAGGAGTCCGAGGAGCGCAGGGGGATCACCGAGCAGCCGGGGCAGACCCCGATGCCGCCCAGGCCGTTGTTGCCCTCGGCGCACGAGTCCTTGGCCTCGCCGTTGCCGTGGCTGTAGCCCTGCCCGCCGTTGCCGACGTCGTCGTAGGCGTCGTTGTCGTCCCAGAGGAAGTCCCAGCCACAGATGTCGTCGACGTAGCCGTTGCCGTCCGCGTCGTCGCCGTTCGAGAAGATGAGGATCAGGTCCTGCGGGTCCAGGAAGCCGTTGCCGTTCTGATCGCTCACCCGGCTGTCGGTGATGGTCGCGGCGTTCGGCTGCTCGTGGCCGGTGGCGCTGGTGTAGTCCTGCACGTTGAAGCGGCCGTCACCGTTGGCGTCGTGCACGCTCGCGCCCTCGGGCACGGGGAGCTCCCCGGCGTTCAGGCGCCACTTGTTCGCCAGGTCCCGCTCGTTCCAGATGAAGCCCGAGTCCATCACCGCGACCGTGACCGCCCAGTCGCCGGTCGTGAGCTGCCAGGCCCGGTCGGCATGGAGGCCGACGCCCAGGGCCTGGTCCTCGGGGAGGAGCTGGCCGTCCACCTGCGGGGGGACGAAGGACCAGAGGTTCCACTGGCCGCGGTCCGAGCCCATGTCGGTGAGGTGGAAGCCGTAGCTCGGATCGTCGGGCCAGTTCGCCGGATCGAGCATCTCGGCGCGGGTGGCCGAGGGGTTCGGCCAGTTCGGGTTCTCGGCTTCAGCTCGCCGGGGGATCGCCGCGCTCGTCAGCAGGGCGAAGAGGAGCGTCAGGGGGATCCAGGGCTGGGTGCTCGAGCGCATCGTGAGGCTCCAGGGTGTTGTCCGGGGGGAACTCGTCGTCCTCCAGCCGGGCGGTGACCATCAGGTAGACGGCGGCGTAGGCCATGACGGCGACCACCAGGAGGGCGCCGTAGAGAAGGACCATGGGGTGGGCCCAGATCAGCCAGATGAAGGCGCCCGTGCCGCCGAGGATGCCGGCGGTGATCAGGTGGGCTCGCCGGCGGATCCTCGCCGAGGCTCCGGCCGGATCGGCCACAGCGGGAGGCGGGGTGGGGCTCGGCCCGGTGGGCAGGCGCGCGGACATCAGCCCCTGACGGTAGCGGAGATGGACGGGGGGGGACAGGGGGACGGGCCCGCAATCCCCCCCCGACGACCTAGGGCTTGGTGATGCGCAGGGCGTAGGTGTTGGCGTCGTCGACGGCGAGCTTGAACCAGTACCCGTGCCGGGAGTGCATGCACCCGCCGGAGTCCCAGAGCTCGGTGTAGTAGTTGGAGCCGTCGTAGGCGTAGAGGGAGGGGTAGATCCAGCCGGCGAGGACGGCGTTCTCCCAGGTGTTGACGGTCTCGCCGCCGCCCGGGTTCTGGACGATCTGGAGGCTGGTCATCGGCACCGCGTCGGGGAAGGGGTTCGAGATGAGGTTCATTCCCTGCTGCAGCGACACCTCCACCACCGAGGAGACGCCCCAGGGGGTGGCGTCGCCGGGCGGGATCAGGTCCTCGTTGCCGGCCGCGCCGAGCCAGTAGCCCCGGCCCTCCTCGACGATGCCGGAGCCGGTGGTGTCGGCGTAGGTGCCCGACCAGTCACCCACGCCGGTGGAGACCCAGTACATGCAGGAGGTCACGCCGAAGACGCCGAGGCAGGTGTTGGTGGTCTGCAGCTGGTCCTCGTTACCGGCGATGTTCCAGCCGGTGTGGAGGTGGGTGGACTCGCAGTTGGAGTCGGTCTGGCAGATCCCACCGGTGGCCAACAGGCCCGCCAGCGGCCCCGCGTTGGGCCAGTCGTCGAGGGCCTTGACCTGGAACCAGAAGCGCGAGTTGGAGTCGAGGCCGGAGATGTTGATCTGCTGGTTGGCGCCCGCCGCCGAGAGGCCGCCGCCGCCGTTGTCCCAGGCGTCGTTCCAGACCAGGGCCGAGTCCCAGTTGCCAGCGTCGATGGGGGCCGGGGAGTAGCGGATCATGTAGGCCGAGACGTTGCCCGCGCTGCCCGAGCAGTCCTCGTAGGGCGCGGTGAACTCCAGCCGCACGCTGGTCTCGCTGTGGATGGTGATCCGCAGGTCGGCGGCGGCGCAGGGCGCGTCGGAGTCGACCAGGGAGGGCTGGTGGGGACCGGTCGCGGCGCCGGCGGCCCAGTTGCCGTTGCTGTCGCGGCTGAAGACCTCGAACCAGTAGTCCTGGCCGTTGGTCAACCCGGTCGCG